>JAQBHM010000384.1:0-4655 GCA_032127795.1 Bacteroidales bacterium
AGGCGCTGTGGCCGGTGTGACACATGCCTCGAGAGAAATGAACTGGAACTGAGCAAGTATGAATTCGATATGATCATCGGTAAGATCAAAGAGATTCTTGAAGAACAAAACCTGAGAGCCGAGGAGCTTACTGAAAAACTGGAGTTTACAACTGAAAAAAGCGTGAAAGTCATACGCTGGCTTCTTGACCATGAGAAACTCCAGCATGACAGCGATCATAAACTTGCCTGGAAACACTGACAGCAAAGCTCTTTTTTGAAAATGAGGGGATTTTTATCCCCTAAATGCCTATTTTTGTCGATTATTTAACTATAAATGGAAAAAGAGGAGAAAATCATCTATTCGAGACAGGTTGTGGAGTTTGCTGCCTCAGCGAACGAATATTGCAAATATCTTGAAGGAATAACCGATATAAAAGGAATAGAAATACTCAAGGTAATGCAGCGTCTGTTGCCCTTTATCTACCTGAGAGCATCACTGCTGCCACTTATAGAACCTGTACTGGAAGAAGGCAATGAAAAAATAGTTACTGAGTTTGACTATACAAGAATGCAGGAAATGCTGCTGTCAAAACTGGGTAACAGCGATCCTTTCCCGGTGCTTCCCGACTTTGGCGATCCGTCTGACAGACTCTATACCGGGAGCATCTCGGAGAGTCTTACAGATATTTACCAGGATCTGAAAAATTTTATTGTGAATTTCAGGAGCGGTACTGAGGAGGTAATGGGTGATGCTGTCTGGGAGGCACTTATGAACTTTGAGGAGTTCTGGGGACATAAACTGCTGACCGTCCTGGGTGCCATACACCGTGTCCTGTATACAGAGAGTGAAAATAATGAGTCAACACAAACCGGGAACAATGGTAAGGCAGTTTGATGAAGGTCTTACGGATGAGGACCTGAAGAAACTTCCAGTCTCTCAATTTGACGGAAAAATAGTACTGGTTGATACCCTGGATAAATTCTATCACATTTTATCTGATATCAAAAAGTCAAAGCTCCTGGGATTTGATACCGAGACGAAGCCTAACTTCAAGAAAGGGCAGAAGAACGTGGTCTCCCTGCTGCAGCTGGCAGATGATCACCAGGCATGGATAATCAGGCTCAATGCCATAGGGTTGCCCCGGGAACTGGCGGATATCATGTCTGACCCAGGAACCATCAAGGTGGGAGTGGCTATTCATGATGACATAAAGGCATTGCGACACCTGAGGGCTTTTGAGCCTGCCGGTTTTGTAGACCTTCAGAATATCGTTGCTGACCATGGCATAAAACAGATGGGGCTGAAGAAACTCTCAGCAATAGTACTCGGCTTCTCAATCTCAAAATCACAACAGGTATCCAACTGGGAGACACCGGCACTCACCTGGCCCCAGCAGCTGTACGCTGCAACCGACGCATGGGTGTGCCACAGGATCTATCAGAAAATAAACGGCCATGACGGCCTCTAATAAAACAATACAGTGACCGGAATTCAACTATTCCTTAAGAAAGGCAAAGAACAGTCTGTCAGACGCTATCACCCCTGGATTTTTTCAGGAGCCATAGGACGCACTGACGGATCACCGAAAGAGGGTGATGTGGTGGAGGTGAATGCCTCTGACGGCACATACCTCGCTACCGGCCACTGGTCGCCGGGATCAATAGCAGTACGCATATTCTCCTTTGAGAGATGCGCTGCCGACCGCGCATTCTTCCGTAAAAAGATAGAAGCTGCCTACCGTTACAGGCTGGGAGCTGGAATAGCCGGCAGGGAAGATACCTCCCTCTGGAGGCTTATCCACGGGGAAGGCGACGGACTGCCGGGCCTGATAGTTGATCTCTACGGCAGCGTGGCCGTGCTTCAGGCACACAGCGCAGGCTTCTGGCATAATCGCGTCATGATTGCTGAGCTGGTCATCGAAGTACTGGAAGGAAAGATAACCGCCGTGTATGACAAGAGCGAAGGTACACTTCCCTTTATGGCTAACCTGGGCCCGGTGAACGGCTGCCTCACCGGTGATGACCCCGGCAACAGTGCAGTGGTGACAGAGAACGGGTTGAAGTTCAGGGTAGACTGGAAAAGCGGACAGAAAACCGGATTCTTTATTGACCAGCGTGATAACAGGGAACTGCTTTCAAAGTACAGTGCAGGCCGTAACGTCCTTAACATGTTCGGATATACCGGCGGATTCTCAGCCTATGCCATGAGAAACGCTGCCCTTGTCCATACCGTTGACAGCTCGGCAGGAGCCATGGCCCTCACAGAAGAGAACATGAAGATGAACTTCGGTGATGACCCCCGTCATAAACCCATCACCGCAGATGCCTTCAGCTACCTCGCTGAGATGAAGAGAGACTATGACCTTATCGTGCTGGATCCTCCAGCCTTCGCAAAGCATCAGAATGTGATCAATAAGGCCCTGCAGGGTTACCGGAGACTGAATGCCATAGCCATGGAGAGGATCAGACCGGGAGGATTGCTGTTTACCTTCTCCTGTTCACAGGTAGTAAGCCGTGACGACTTCAGGCGCTCCCTCTTTGTGGCAGCAGCCAATACCGGCCGTACGGTGAGAATAGTTGACCAGATGGGACAGCCGGCGGACCACCCGGTAAATATATATCACCCTGAGAGTGAATATCTTAAAGGATTTATCCTGCATATAGAATAATAGAGATGGACCCGGCAAAGCATATAAGGATTATTGCTCAGAAACTGCAACTGCATGACTGGCAGGTAGAAAATACAATCAGGTTGCTTGATGACGGTGCTACCATTCCTTTTATAAGCCGGTATCGGAAAGAGGTCACAGGAAGCCTTAATGAGGTTCAGCTTGCAGAGATTCGCGATGAATATGAAAGGCTTCGCGAACTGGACAAGAGGAGGGAAGCCATCATCAAATCTATTGAGGAGCAGGAGAAAATGACTCCCGAGCTACTGGAGAAGCTCAACAGGGCTCTTACAATGTCAGAGCTTGAAGATCTCTATCTTCCTTACCGGCCGAAGAGACGCACACGCGCAACCATAGCACGTGAGAAAGGCCTCGAACCTCTTGCGCTGTGGCTTCTTGAACAGCATAACGGTGCACCGGAGGATGAAGCTGAAAAATACCTCAGTGACGAGGTTGAGACAGCAGATGATGCCCTGGCAGGCGCCCGTGACATCATTGCTGAGACCGTGAGCGAGAGCGAACCGGTGCGCAGCAGCCTGAGAAGACTGTATGAACGTGATGCCGTGATCACCTCCCGCATGATCAAGGGAAAGGAGGAAGAAGGCAGCAAGTTCCGCGACTATTTTGAATGGTCTGAACCCCTCCGCAAATGCCCGTCACACAGGCTGCTGGCCATGCGCCGCGGTGAGGAGGAAGGTTTTCTGAAACTCTCAATTATGCCTCGTGAGGATGATGTCATTGAGATCATAGAGAAGATATTCATAAAAGCCAATAACAGCTCTTCAAAACAGGTAAAACAGGCAGCCTCAGACAGCTGGGACCGTCTGCTGGCACCGTCGATGGAGACTGAGTTCAGAAAAGTGTCAAAGGAGAAAGCCGATGAGGAGGCCATACGCGTCTTTGCCGATAACCTGCGGCAACTGCTCCTGTCACCGCCGCTGGGAGAGAAGAGTGTCCTGGCACTTGACCCGGGATACAGAACAGGCTGCAAACTGGTATGCCTTGACAGACAGGGAGCCCTGCTGCACAATGACACAGTTTATCCGCATCCTCCTCAGAATGAGACAGCAAGAAGCGTCAGCAAACTGCTGTCACTGACAGAGAAATTTAATATCGAAGCTATAGCCATAGGCAACGGCACTGCCAGCCGCGAGACGGAGGATTTTGTCAGACAGTATATTCTGGCTGATTCGGGAATCAAGGTTTTTGTGGTCAGCGAGGCGGGAGCCTCAGTCTATTCAGCATCAAAGACAGCACGTGATGAGTTCCCCGACCATGATGTCACCGTCCGCGGAGCAATATCAATAGGCCGCAGGCTGATGGACCCCCTGGCTGAACTGGTGAAGATAGATCCTAAATCAATAGGAGTGGGGCAGTACCAGCATGATGTAGACCAGACAAGGCTCCAGGCCTCACTCGATGAGGTGGTGATGTCATGCGTCAATGCCGTGGGCGTGGAGGTCAACACTGCCAGCCCTCACCTTCTTACATATGTCTCCGGCCTCGGCCCGCAGCTGGCACAGAATATTGTGGAATACCGTACCAAAAACGGTCCCTTCACCTCACGCGAAGAGCTGATGAAGGTCAAAAGAATGGGAGACAAGGCATTCGAACAAAGCGCCGGCTTCCTGAGAATACATAATGCCGTGAATCCGCTTGACGCCTCGGCAGTCCATCCTGAGAGCTATCATATAGTCGAAAAAATGGCTTCCGACCTCGGATGCAGTCTCATAGACCTGATAAAAGAAGACGAAAAACGTAAGGCAATCAGACCTGAAAATTACGTTACCGCTGCAACAGGACTGCCCACACTTAAGGATATTATGCTGGAGCTGGCAAAGCCGGGACGAGATCCCAGGTCAACAATACAGGAATTCAGTTTTGCCGAGATACGCACTCTGGAGGATATAAAAGAGGGAATGATTGTGCCGGGAATTGTCACAAATATCACTAAATTCGGTGCGTTCGTTGACATCGGGGTGAAACAGGACGGACTGGTGCATGT
>JAQBHM010000385.1:0-4316 GCA_032127795.1 Bacteroidales bacterium
GTGGTGGCCTGTTGAGATAGCTGTTAAACATTGCGGTTAGGCTCTGTTCCTGATTTTTGAGCGAAGCAAGGTTATTTTCAAGGTCACCTGCTTCAATCATGATCCTGTACAGATCAGCAAGTCCGGAACCACCGGAGGATGAACTCATTGATCCTGGTTGCATCAAATCAGCTGACTGACCTGATACTGCAGAACCGGCAGTATTCTGTGAAACTCCGCCCATACTCTGCATCCCTGAAGAAGCACCGCTACTTTTTTCCTGAGAAGACCCTGGCAACATTCCCGAACCTGCTGAAGCAGCTCCTGCCTCTCCCGGGGGGGCTGATTTATACTTAACCAGTGCAAGGCGTTCAATGACCTGGAGTATTTCAATATTCTTATCCGTAATAGTGATGTTCTTACGGATCTTAAAGAGCTCATACCAGGTACGCTGAACATCATAATATACCTGCAATTTGGCATCGCGGAAGAATTCAAATTTAGCATTTGCCATCATGCTCATCTCATCTTTGGCATACCTGAGAACTCCAAACCATGGCAGCATTTGCATCAGCCGTATATCTGCCACCTGTTTCCCGTTAACGAGTTCCATTGGCTTCAGGAAAAGGCCAAGACTTAATTCGGGGTCTGACAGTGAGCCCACCTGGGGTACCTTCTGCAATGCCGCCTGATATTCAGTGAATTTTTGTTGGACAGCCGGATTATTTTTCGCGGCAGCTTCGAGATAAGTAATGAGAGAATCAGGATATTGCTGGCTGCTGATTACAATCCAGCTGCCCATTGCAATAACGGTAAGCACTGTTTTTTTATATGATCTCATTTTCATTTTCTTTCTGATTATTTGGACCCGGAACTGCATAATTCTTTTTGGCAACGGCCCTTTCTCTCCATATTGCCTGCAATAAAGGCACAACGAAGATGGTCATCACCTGGATTATCATTCCTCCAAAAGCTGGTATAGCCATTGGGACCATGATATCTGCGCCTTTTCCTGTTGAAGAGAGCACTGGTAAAAGGGCGATGACAGCGACAGCGGTTGTCATCATCGCTGGCCGGACTCGTTTTTTGCCTGCCATGACTACTGCTTCGCGGACATCATGAACCGTGGCCGGCTTCTTATCTTCAAATACCTGGTGAATATAGGTACCCATAAGTACGCCGTCATTTGTGGCAATACCGAAAAGCGCGATGAATCCTACCCACACAGCAACGCTGAGGTTGATCGGGTGCATCTGGAACATATCGCGCATGTTCATTCCCGCAACAGAGAAATTCATGAACCAGTCCTGACCATACAGCCAGAGCATTATAAAACCGCCTGCGAAGGCTACAAATACACCTGAAAAGTGTATTAATGAGGCAGTTACAGTGCGGAACTGAAAATATAGAAGCAAAAGGATAACCACCAGGCTAAGAGGGACAACAAGGGCGAGCCTCCTGGTAGCCCTGAGCTGGTTCTCGTAGTTGCCTGCAAATCTGTATGTCACACCGTAAGGTAAGGTTATCTCTCCCGAGGCAATCTTATCCTTAAGTATGGTGCTGGCCTCTTCCACCACGTCTACTTCGGCTTTTCCCTCCAGCCTGTCAAAAATGACGAAACCTACAAGGAACGTATTTTCGGTCCTTATCATCTGAGCACCACGGGTATAGTCTATGTCAGCTATTTCTCCCAGCGGCACCTGTACGCCGTTCATTGCAGGAACAAGGATACGTTTCAGATCCTCCGGATTATCCCGTAATTCCCTGGCATATCTTACCCTTAACGGAAACCGTTCACGCCCTTCAACAGATGTAGAGAGTGTCATTCCGCCGACAGCCACCTGCAAGATCTCCTGAACATCACTGACTGTCATCCCGTATCGCGCCATTGCCTCACGGTCAAGCTTTATCTCAAGATACGGAGCGCCGACAGCACGGTCATAAAATACTGCTGAGCCCTTGACTGATGGCACCTCCTTCAGTGCACTCTCAAATAACAATCCTGCCTCTTCTATCGAGTTGAGGTCGGGGCCGAAGACCTTCAGCCCCATTGGAGCGCGCATGCCTGTGGAAAGCATCACCAGACGCGTTTCAATGGGTTGCAGCTTTGGCGCTGATGTCAATCCGGGGATGTCAGTGACTTTGACAATCTCATTCCAGATATCCTGAGGAGTTTTTATCCGAGGTCGCCACTGCCGGAAGTAATCCCCTTTGGAGTCCTCAACAAGACTGTCAGCCGGTATGGTTCTGAAGATATCCTTTTCAGGATTGTAATGCGAGCTATTCTTAAGTACGAAGCTTCCCTCCCTGTCAACCTTGAATTTCATCCTGTGGCCGTTCTCATCGAGGATGAACTCAGAACGGTAGTTTATTGTGTTTTCAAACATCTGTACAGGTGCCGGATCAAGAGCTGAACTCACTCGTCCCCATTTGCCAACAGCAACTTCCACCTCAGGAATTGCTGACAGTCTCCTGTCGAGTGTTTCAATATATTCAAGGTTCTTTTCTATACCCGTATGAGGCATGCTGGTAGGCATAAGGAGAAATGACCCTTCATTCAGTGAAGGCATAAATTCCTTGCCGGTGCCGGGGAAAGCTTTTGTCCCACTCTCCCAGGCGGCTGTATGACGAAAACCCTTCCATCCTGCTTTTTCAGCCCCTGTGGCCAGGAAACCGAAGACACTGTCAAAACCCTGCCATATCAGGAGTCCCAATATCAGTGTAAATGCAGGTATCATGAGGAATTTCCACTTGTTGGCCAGTGCCCACCGAAGTATTATCTCGTAGAAACGTACCATTGACATTAAGGCCAGAAGAATTACCGAGACAATGCCTGCAACAAACAGAAAGTTAATGAATTCGCTGTTGTGAGCCCCCAGCGGAAGCCATTCGCCTGACAGGTACCAGGTGGCCACAAGGACTGTGACAGCGATATTTATATAATTAGGATATTCCCTGCGCTTTTCAGGCCATCTGCTGTCAAGGAGGTTGTTTATCCCAAGGGCGGTCAATGCAAGGACAGGCCAGGTGTGCCACAAAACTGCAAAGACAATACCCGCCACAATCAGCATACCGTTCCAGATCCTTCGGATTTTCTTTCTGTCGAAGCGTATGTTATAGAATACATGGACCAGAGTGGGCAATACTACTATGCCAAGAACAAAGGCTGAGACAAGGGCAAATGTTTTTGTCCAGGCAAGCGGATGAAAGAGCTTTCCTTCCTGTGCCTGCATGGCAAATACAGGAAGAAAACTGACGATGGTGGTCGCAATGGAAGTCACCACGGCTGCCCTTACCTCCGTTGTTGCCTGATAAATCACCTGCATGAGTTTTTTGCCGCGGATACCTTTGTTCTCCGGCATTTCGAGGTGTCGGAGAATATTCTCCACATCCACTATTCCGATATCAACCATTACCCCGATTGCAATGGCAATACCTGATAATGCCACTATATTTGCTTCAACTCCGAAAGCCCGCATCAGGATAAATGTCATCAGGACGCCTATGGGCAATAATCCTGCAACGATGAGAGAAGCCCTGAGGTTCATTACCAGGATAATAATGACAATGATGCTTATTAGTATTTCATGGGAAAGAGCGGATTCGAGGGTGCCGATAGTCTCTTTGATAAGTCCCGTTCGGTCATAAAAGGGGACTACAGTAACTTTCGAGACACTCCCGTCAGGCAGTGTTTTTTGAGGCAGGCCGGACTCTATTTCCTGGATTTTATCTTTTATATTGTTGATAACCTCCATCGGGTTTGACCCGTACCGCGCCACTACTACTGCTCCGACAGCTTCGGATCCTGATTTATCTAGGCCACCACGCCTGGGGGCAGGGCCAAAACTAACCCGTGCCACATCCTTGATACGAACCGGAATGTTGTTTCTGACAGAAATGACTGATAATTCAAGATCAGAGAGGCTTTTTACATAACCAAGCCCGCGAATGATATACTCAACATTATTAAGCTCTATGGTTTCTGCGCCGATATCAAGATTGCTTTTTCTGACAGCGTTCATAACATCCATCACTGAGACGCCGAATGCTTTGAGGGCATCAGGATTAAGATCAACCTGGTATTCCTTAATGAATCCGCCAACGGATGCCACCTCTGAAACCCCTTCAGCTGATGAAAGACTGTACTTCACATAGAAGTCCTGTATTGTTCTGAGTTCCTGGGGATCCCAACCACCATTAGGCTTTCCGGTCTGAGGGTCACGGCCTTCAAGGGTGTACCAGAATATCTGTCCGAGAGCTGTTGCATCCGGACCCAGCATTGGCTGTATCCCATCAGGAAGAGTGCCGGGGGGCAATGAATTCAGTTTTTCAAGGAT
>JAQBHM010000386.1:0-3227 GCA_032127795.1 Bacteroidales bacterium
GCTCCATGGTACTTACTATCTCCGTCATATACTCCTCAACCGCCTTCACCGATCCTGGCAGCGTATAAACAAGTGTCCTGCCTATCACTCCGGCAACGGCCCTGCTGATAAGAGCCCTGGGATTCTTCATCCCGTATTTGACCCTGATATGTTCCATGATACCGGGGATCTCCTTTGTGAGCATAGGCCTGATTACATCAACGGTGATATCACGCTGTCCTATGCCGGTGCCGCCGGTGGTAATAATAAGATCATAACCGTCGGCTCCCGCAATGAGTTTATGCAGCCGTTCACCATCATCCGGGATGATGGTCGTTTCTACATCACAGTCCCATCCTGCATCAGCCATCACACCCCTGACCTGCTTCACTACAGCAGGGCCGCTGAGGTCTTCGTACTCTCCACGTGAAGCCCTGTCGCTGAGGGTGATGACCAGTACTCTGAATCTTTCAGGCAATGTCATGCTTTTCCTTTTTAAGGAGTGTTATATCACTTATTATCATGGTCTTGTCAACTGCCTTGCACATGTCATAAACCGTCAGCAGTGCCGTACTGACAGCAGTAAGTGCCTCCATTTCAACTCCGGTCCGGCCGGTGCAATGAACCGTGCTGACAGCCATGACGCCCTGTTCGTCCGTTGACAGTTTGACTTTTACCTGGTCAAGGGTTATGTTATGGCACAGGGGTATCAGCTCGCTGCATTTTTTTGCCGCCTGTATACCGGCAAGCTCAGCAACTGTAAGCACATCACCCTTTTTCAGCATATTATCTTTAATAAGACGCACCGTTTCCGGCAACAGGTTTATCCTGCCTGCAGCAGTGGCTATGCGCTGCTGGACCGGCTTATTGCCTGTGTCAACCATGTGAGCCCTGCCGCTCTCATCCGTGTGTGTCAGTTTTGCCATCGCTCATCCTCCTATGTTATAGAAACCGTTACTCTTGTTTGAAGTGCCTGCCTCCGGTTTGTTTCCCAGTGCCTGCATTATGGCATCATGTGCGCCAAGCTCCCTCACACTGAATCCAATGTCACTGAAGAGGCATGGCTTAACCATCCCTTCGGGCGTCAGCCGCAGCCTGTTGCACTTTACACAGTTACCGCCGCTGCCGCCATGAACAACTGAAAAACTTCCGCTGGCAAGATCCATCTGCCTGATGAAACGCACCTCCAGACCATTCTTCATGCAGTATTCAGCAACCATGCGCGCATCCTCCTCATCAGGAGTACTCTTGATTACACAGTTGATCTTTACAGGATTCAGTCCTGCTTCCTGTGCAGCCCTGATACCCTGCAGAACCTCATTGACATCTCCCCCGCGGGTCACATGTCTGAACTTGTCAGGGTCAATTGTATCAAGACTGACATTCACACGCATCAGTCCTGCAGTGGCAAGATCAGAAGCAAACTCGTTCAGCCTGGTGCCATTGGTGGTCATCGAGAGGTCTGTAATGCTATCTATGCCTGCTATCATCGCCACCAGGGTAGCTATATCCTTTCTCACCAGGGGTTCTCCGCCGGTGATCCTCACCTTGGTAATGCCCATGGATGCCGCCTCGCGGGTAAAGGCCGTAATCTCGTCAAAAGTCAGTATATCCTCATGCCGCAGGAGAGTGATACCCTCAGCCGGCATGCAGTAGAGGCATCTCAGGTTGCACCTGTCAGTGACTGAGATGCGCAGATAGTTGATATTCCTGTTAAATCTGTCTAACACTTACAGGTTCTCCTTTTTGTATCCAGCTCTGCCCCTGGGGTATGGCTATGATGCCCCATGCCCGTGATAGTGCCGTGATATGTGCCGAGCCGTGATATTCAACAGGCACAGCCTCTCCTTCCTTATTCAGCATAACAGGTATCCATGCCAGCCGTTCTGCCCTCTTCCTCGACCAGTCAGCACCAAGGAAAAGCAATACCATTGGCTCCTCTGCGGTCACACCCATCATTTTTGCTGTCAAAGGCCTGACGATGACCTCAAACTGTACAAATGAAGATACGGGGTTCCCCGGCATGCCAAAGACTATCTTTCTGTCTCCGGTACAGAAGGTAAGCGGCTTGCCGGGCTGTACGGCTACCTTGTCAAAATGGATCGTCAGCCCCATGGAAGCCATCACCCTTGGGACGAAGTCAAAATCGCCTTCAGACACACCTCCGGATATCAATACCATATCATTCTCCGCGACAGCTTTTTTCAGCAGCAGGGCTGTGGAGGCCTCGTCGTCGGTGGCAATGCCGTAATATTTTCCCACAGCGCCCGCCCTGGCCACCTGGGCCATCAGCTGACATCCGTTGCTGTTGCGTATCTGCGCTCCCGCAGGATTCATCGCGGGCTCCACAAGTTCATTGCCGGTGCTGATGACTCCTACCTTCACCCTGCATCCTGCCTCAATAGTTGTTGCTCCCGCCATGGCCATGACTGCAATATCCTGAGGTCTAATGAAACTGCCGGAAGAAAGTATCGTCTCCCCCTTTCTCACATCCTCAGCAGCCCTGGAGATATTCGGTTTGGTCTCTTTACCAGTAAACTTCACCATACCGTTCTCATCTTCGATGGACTCTTCGAGCATAAAGACGAAGTCAGCCCCGTCAGGCATAGGAGCACCGGTCATGATTCGCGAGCATGTGCCCGGGCCAACTTCCTTATGCGGCATGGCACCTGCTGCTATGGTCTCAAGAACTTTCAGGGCGGTGCCGAGGTCAGCCTGACGGCAGGCATAGCCGTCAACGGCACTCCTGTTCCACGGTGGCATGTTCATGTCACTTTTTACCGATGCCGCCAGCACACGGCCGGCAGATTCAGTGAAGGGTATGCTCTCCGTTCCCGTAGAGAACGAATGCTCCATAACGATCCTGTATGCCTCTTCGAATTTAATCATCTTTCAATATTGTTGATATCTTGTTTCTTCCGTCTCTCCCACATGCCTCAGTGCATCAGGAGAAAACGAGACGATAACCTTCTCCCCTGTCTTAAATGTATTCTGGTCCATACTGAGGTGAGTGATGTCAACATAGATATAATCACCCGCATCAACAGTAATCTCATACCCGGTTGCTGAGGGAACTATATCATCTATAACACCCCTGATATTATTTAGTTGCATGCCCGGAGCACCCTGCCGCGACAGCAATATCTCAGTACTGCCGATGATCAGCAGTCCCGATGCCGGGTAATCTGCCGTCTTAAGCTTGAACTTTGTAGTTTTCTCAGTGATGCCTGACCACATCCTCCCTGACT
>JAQBHM010000387.1:0-3220 GCA_032127795.1 Bacteroidales bacterium
ATGGTTTGTCTTTTCGCTGTTATCCCTTCGTTTAAAACCACCTTTCCCGAATTGTAATAAATAATCCAATCCTCTGGTATTTCAAACTTTCCTGACGTAATTTTGTTCTGAGATCTTTTCATTGTGTTCAACTTAACAGTCAGCCATATGAAAACCTTTATTCAGACGCAGAAGACCTACGCTCCTGAGGTCTATCTCCCGGCAGACAGCAACAGGATCGTGTTTGTTAATTTCTTCGACTATACTGTTCCCGAATATATAAAGGACAAACAGGAGGTCACTTACCGGATGAGTGTAAAAGGATTCCGGGATGGGCTTGCGGCGGGATTTATGCCTGATCCCAGGGTACATTTCATGGTTGGTGACACCCTTTCAAGGCGGAAAACGGTGATGTCAATGCAGGATTCAACTTTCAGGGACACAATTGTCAACATCTGTCAGCGCTTTAATGCCAACCTTTTAATTGCCCTCGATTCAATAAATATATGGATTGATGAGGAACAGGTAATAGATGAAGATAATTCGACCACGAGCGAATACTATTTAAACTCATATAATTATGTCACTCTTTACTCTTATGAAGGAGAGGCCATCGACAGAACTATTGCCAAAAGGTCCAAGTTCTATAAGTCAAGGCCGGCCTTTTTCCTTGGATTACTGACCTTCCCTCCCGCCCTGTCTAAAGCAGCTGCTGATGTTGCAGGTCTTTCCGAAGGCGCAGGAAGGGATTATGCAGGAAGATTTTACCCCTTTGCCGAAATGGTGAATGTGAGCCTTTATACCGGCGGACCCTTTATTGAAACCAACAGGATGATAACTGCCGGCAATCCTGTTGAAGCCATAGAACCTCTGCGTGAACTTACCCGTTCATCAAACAGGAACATTGCCAGAAAAGCTGCACACAATCTTTCTGTGGTTTATGAAATACTTGAAAACCGCCGAAATACAGAGAAAATCAACAGCGAGTTCTTGTCTGACGGTAAATGATAGTACATATTCGGATTGCAGACAGAGCGAACCCGCTAATCTGAAAATCGAATGTCTGATCTTTAAGCAGAAAGATGCCGGCAGAAAGACTAAAGAGAGATGTCACAGGGCAAAAGGATAACAGGCAGGTGGAGACAGGGAAAAGTAAACCTTATCAATTTTGTTCCATAAAAAGTTCACATTTCAATTTTTTTCATACTTTTACCCGGTTTTTAGCTCCAAAATATGGGCAGAAGCCAATCAGGCTGATAGAAAAACAATCATTTACTGAAAAAAATTAAAGTTAATTGCCTTGTAATCAGATTATAACCAAAATATGCACAATTAATCTCAAAATGTGTAATTAAAACCAAAACCATGAGAAAAATCCTGACTTTTATTATTGCCCTGGCGGTCACCGGTTCTGTTTTTGCCGGCGGTCTTGTCACAAACACCAACCAGGGAGCGCTCTACATACGACTGCAGAGCCGTAATGCATCAACAGCCGTTGATGCTGTTTATTATAATCCGGCAGGTCTCACAAAACTTGCTCCCGGTTTCCATTTTGGTCTCAACAACCAGACTATAGGACAGGGCAGGTCAGTCACGTCAGATTACTCCTATCTTAACGGGGCTCCTGCCAGAACATTTGAAGGCAGTGTTTTTGCGCCTGCTTTCCCCAGTATCTATGCTGTTTTCAACACTGAGAAACTGGCATTCTCCTTTGGGTTTAATCCTGTCGGCGGCGGCGGCGGCGCCACATATGAAGAAGGTCTTTCAATGATTGAAATGCCGATCTCAGACCTCGTTCCCCTGCTGGCATCACAGGGTGCCCTGGGTTACAGGCTTGACACCCGCTTTGTAGGATCATCCATTTTCTTCGGATTCCAGGGTAACGTCTCCTACAAGATCAATGATATGATCTCAGTATCAGCCGGGGCACGTTATGTGACAGCAAGCAATAAATATGAAGGCCATCTCAAAGATATTCAGCTGAATATGGGTGGTACCTGGCTTCCTGCCAGTACCGTTTTCACAAATATAGCCACCCAGCTGTCGGGCATTGTTGCTATTCCTACGGCAACAGCAGCTCTGGTAACTACTTTCGGCACCAATACCCTTTCAGAGATTCCTGATCAGTATCTTCCGGCAGCAAGCAAGGCCGGTATACAGGCGGGCTTGGCAGCTATCGGAGTTCCTGCGGCAAATATTCCACTCATGTCGTTGAACCAGATCAGAGGTACAATTACTGCAGCTACACCTACACTCAACGGACAGATTGCACAGGCATCAGCAACAGCTGTTGTCATGGGCAACCAGGCGGCTGATGTGGTACAGTCCGGATCAGGAATAACCCCGGTCATCGGTGTCAACCTTTCTCTGACTGATAAACTTAACGTTGGTATCAAATATGAATTTAAGACCAAACTGGAGGTTACCAACGCAACAGCCGCTGATTTCACAACCGGCTTTGATCCTGAGACCGGTGCCCCCGTTACCATGTTCCCTGACGGCGCTGTAATTATCAATGACATGCCGGCCTTGCTGGCAGTAGGTGTCGAGTTCAGACCTCTTGACAAACTCCTTCTGACAGGAAGTTTCAATTAGTATTTCGATCAGGCTGTGGACTATGACGGCAGCGCTGACAAGGATATAGACATGATAGACAAGAATTTCACAGAGTTTGCCCTTGGTGTTGAATACGGTCTTACGGAAAAACTTCGTGCAAGCGCAGGATGGCTTGGAACATTCTCCGGTGTCAATCTGAATTATCAGGATGAACTGAGCTACAGTCTCAATACCAATTCATTCGGTGCCGGATTCGGATTCCGCATCTCCCCAATGGTAGATATTAACCTCGGAGGTATGTATACAATGTACAAAGAGGGAACGAAAACCTACAATCACATTATGACCGGTACGATCCTCACAAAATCAGTTACCGAAAAGTTCAACAAAGACGCCTGGGTCATTGCCGTGGGTGTCGACCTGAATTTTTAACACTAACCGACCTATGAAAACGAGAGAGGCGCCACCATGGCGCCTCTTTTATTTTTTCAGTAACTTATCCCCTGTTGTTTCAGGTTATCAAGAAACTGTCTCAGAAACGGCACATCTGAAGTCATCATCCGGTCATACCATGACCGCGCTGTCTCATTGCGCCCCATCTTCCTGTCAATCATTATCAGGTTGGAGTAGAGAACACCTTCGATACCCAGATTAAGGCTGTCACTCTTGTTTATAATATCTTCAA
>JAQBHM010000388.1:0-9045 GCA_032127795.1 Bacteroidales bacterium
TGAAGCTCTCCAACGATTGACAACGGTTGGTGTTTTAGCCATTTCACCGTTTACAAATAAGAACAATTTGTTTTTGATAATTGGACCACCGAGAGTGAAACCATAAGTTGTATTACGGTCTTTAGCACGCGCACCTGCGATTTGCGTACCATTAACAGCATCACCGCGCATGTTTTCATTTCTGTGAAAAGTATAGGCACTGGCTTTAAAGGTATTTGTACCGGATTTTGTAATAGCGTTTATACCACCACCTATAAAGTTAGTCTGACGAACATCATATGGAGCGATTACAACCTGTAATTCTTCGATAGATTCAATAGAAATTGGGTTGCCTCCACCGGGCAGAGAAGAACTCAAACCGAAGTTGTTGTTGAAATTCGCTCCATCCACTGTAAAGTTAGCCGTACGACCATCTGTTCCCACAAAGCTCATACCATTCCCTCCGTAAGGTGAAAGGCGGGTAACATCTATAATACTGCGGCTTACTGTAGGCATATTAGCTATCTGGGTATTTGAGATATTGGTTACGGCACCGGTTTGCGTGGTATTGAATTTTGATGTCGCGTAACCAATCACGGTAACCTCTGTAATCACCGTCGTGGTTGTTGCCATGGTCGAGTTCAGGGTTGTATTTTCTCCGAGCAACAGGGTAATCTCAGTGTAACTCTGGGTTTTGTAGCCGATGAAAGTTACATTGACAGTATAGGGGCCTCCGGGACGCATACCCTGGATTGAATACATGCCCTGATTGTTTGCAATAGCTCCGTACAGGGTTCCTGACGGCAGGTGAGTAGCTACAACTGTTGCACCTGGCATAGGTTGACCGTCGCTCTCGGTAACCTTACCACTGATGGATGAGGTCGTCACCTGAGCCATTAGAGTCACTGACCCCAGTAGCAGAGACAACAGGATGAAAGTAAACTTTAGTTTTCGCATAATTTGAGTTGAGTTAGAAGGTTTATAATTTGTATTCCTCTTAATATATTGATTTTTAGACCATTGAATCTAGACCCCTATTTACTTGAGGGAGAGGTTTAAATTACATTTACGGTCAGACATAGAGGGATTTGAGATTTTGTAATTATGAACAACTTTTGAACGTATTTTTAATATGTTATCAGTCTGCTATTTTATGAATATCTCATTATATACTCTGTCTGTAGCGCCCTTATTTTCAGATATATATGAGGAGCATGCCGCACCTGCAGCGATAAGTACCGCACTGTCAGCAAGATACTTATCAACAACGGCAGAAAAAGTATCAAAACTATCAAATGAGACGGCTCCTCCCCTTTCTGTCAGCTCTCCTGCCTCGCGGAATTTCCCATGATTGGGGCCGAAGAGAACGGGTATGCCCCAGCATGCCGGCTCCAGTATGTTATGAATTCCCTTGCCAAAGCCGCCGCCTACGGCCGCTATTGAAGCATAACGGTATACTGAAGAGAGCATCCCTATGTTGTCTATTATCATCACCCGGCTCCCTTTATCCTCCCCGTCAAACGATGAATAGCGTATGAAACCGGCAGCAATCTTTCTTTCAATTCGTTGCAGGTGAGCTTCATCGATCTCATGTGGCGCGATGATCCATCTCATGGCACCGGGGTTGGCATTAATATACCTGATTATTATATCCTCGTCTGCTTCCCAGCTTGATCCGGCCACAAACAGTCTCTCACTGCCCCTGAAACTGGCTATCGTTGGGAGATCACGTGCTGCCCCGGCTATCTGGCTTACCCTGTCAAAACGGGTATCTCCCGTGACAGTATAACTACTGTAACCGATGCTCTCCAGGAGTCTGCCCGAGGGCTCATCCTGAACGAAGATATGGGTGAAGACGGAAAACATCTCCCTGGCAAACCTGCCGTACCATCTGAAGAAATACTGTGTGGGCCTGAAGATACCTGAAACAAGATATGTGGGAATATTCCTCCTCTTCAGTGCACTCAGATAGTTATACCAGAACTCGTACTTTACTATCAGCACAAGGTCAGGCTTAACCATTTCGAGAAAGTACCTGGCATTAACGGGAACATCAGAAGGCAGGTACATAACCATATCCGCTCCCGGATAATCCTTTCTTACCTCATACCCTGACGGGGAGAAGAAAGTAAGAACCACTTTCCATCCTGACTGCTCTTTTCTGATCTTCTCTATCACCGGCCGGCCCTGCTCAAACTCACCGAGTGAAGCGCAATGCATCCAGAGAACCTTGCTCTCTTTCCTGTCGAATGAAGATACCTTCTCCTTCCAGCCTCTCCTGCCCCTCACCCACTGACGGGCCTTGAGGCTGAAGAGTGCCGTGATATTAGCCCCCATACTGTAAATGAGTATAAGAAGTGTATAAATGGTTTTCATTCTGTTTTATTAAAGCCCCAAAGGTAATAAACTCATACTTTTGTATAAACTAATTTTTCGAAACATATGGTTCGTCTAATAGCTCTCTTCATATCAATAGTGCTTCAGATATTTGCCGCCTCCATCGCGCTCCGGTTTATGAAGATAACAAAATACAGGCTCTCATGGATACTCCTGTCAACCTCATTTGTTCTTATGGCAGTACGCACCTTTATCCAGCTTATTGAATATTTCCGCGGCAAGCCCTCTTTTGAGCTGATGATGATAGATGAGTGGATGAATGTTCTTATATCGGTCATGATCATAACCGGCGTCATCCTGATAAGGGAACTTTTCTACTCGCTCAAAAGGGCTGAGACTGACAGGATGAGATCTGAAAGAAGGGTTCTGAATGCAATCATTAACACTGAAGAGTCAGAGAAAAAACGTTTTGCGAAAGATCTTCATGACGGCCTGGGGCCTCTTCTCTCAACGGTTAAAATGTCTCTTTCAGCCCTGGCACCCAAAATGAGTGATCCGGTTGGTTTGGAGATACTCGCCAATACCAATCATATAGTCAACGAAGCCCTTAACACTATAAAGGAAGTCTCCAACAATCTGAGCCCGCACGTTCTCTCCAATCTTGGTGTGGCCAGTGCTATCAGCACCTTTGCAGCAAAGGTTAACAAGACCAGGAGCATAAGTGTGGAATTCCGGACCAATATGGAGGGTGAACGGTTTGACACTGACAAGGAGGTGGTTCTCTACCGTGCAGCTTGTGAACTCATCAATAACGGCATGAAGCATTCCGGAGCATCAAAAATAGAAATGGACCTGCACAGGCACCAAAAAATTATTACCTTGCAGTACCTGGATAACGGACGCGGATTTGACACCACAAACCTGACCTCCGAAGAACCTGTGGGAATGGGCATTCCGAACATAGAAACACGAGTAAGATCAGTTGACGGTGTTTTTGTTCTCGAGAGCTCCAGAGGAAAAGGGACAAGCGCACTTATCAGGGTCGACTACTGAGAATTAAGAATTTAAGAACTAAGAATTTAAATGGCAAAAATACGCGTAGCACTGGCTGATGACCATCAGCTCTTCCGAAATGGTCTCAGGATTTTACTTGGAGCCTACCCTGACCTGGAGGTCATTGCCGAAGCCTCAAACGGCATTGAACTGCTGAAGGTGCTGGAACACTGTGAGAGTGACATCGTACTTATGGATATCAACATGCCCGAAATGGACGGCATTGAGGCCACTGCCAAAATCGCGGCATTGTGCCCTGACATAAAAGTTATAGCCCTTTCAATGTACGGTGAGGAAGAATACTACTACAGAATGGTGGAGGCCGGCGCCAAGGGATTCATACTTAAAGATTCTGATTTCAGCGAGGTTCGTGATGCAATCATTGCCGTTAATAAAGGAGGCAATTACTTTTCCCAGGAACTTCTTTACCATGTCATCAGGAGAATAAAAAACAGGGAGCAGGAGGTAAAAAGCTCAAACCTTTCAAAGCGTGAAAAGGAGATACTGATGAAGATCTGCGAGGGGCTCTCGAACCATGAGATAGCAGATGCTCTCTTTATCAGCAAACGTACCGTTGACAAACACAGGGCAAACCCGCTGGCAAAAACCAATTCAAAAAATACTGCAAGCCTCATCCTTTATGCCATAAAGAACAGGCTCATAGAGATATGATATGAGTGACAGGGCCGGGATCGGAGTCAGAGGTGAGGAACTTGCTGCCGGTTACCTCCGGCAAAAAGGTTATACAATTCGTGACAGGAACTGGAGATCGGGACGCACCGAGATTGACATCATTGCCGAGGATGGGGAAACGGTAGTTTTCATTGAGGTGAAAGCAAGGTCATCAGACTACCAGGTGCACCCCAGAGATGCTGTCAGCGTTCCGAAACAAAGGACAATAATATATGCTGCCTCAAATTATATTGACCAATACAATCTGAATAAAGATGCCCGGTTTGACATAATCACAGTCATCTTCTCGGGATCCGACATCACGATTGACCATATTGAAAATGCCTACTATCCTACATTGTAAGACCATGAACATAGAAGTGCTTCGCGAATACTGTCTGTCAAAGGCGGATGTGGAAGAGTGCCTGCCCTTCGGCCCTGACACACTTGTCTTTAAAACCCGGGGAAAGATATTCGCCCTGGTAAACCTTGACGGTGACCTCTCTGTGAACCTCAAATGCGATCCCTCACTGGCCCTTGAACTGCGCGAGAAATATCCCTCAGTGAAACCGGGATGGCATATGAATAAAAAACACTGGAATACGGTAATAGCTGACGGTTCGGTGCCGGATAAAGCATTCCTGGGATTTATTGACCATTCCTATGATATTATTGCCGGATCAAAAAAGAAGTAAGCCCTCCCTGCTCTAAAACATTTTTTCAGTCCTATTAATTGAATACATTTGAGAGTTGTACAGTACGTTAATCATCAAACCAAAGCATATGAAATATCTGTTTACCTTAGTTCTTGCCCTGATGCTTATTGCATCACCGGCAAATGCGCAAAAAACCAAAAAGGAGGCAGCAGCCCTGCCCGAAGGTTATAAATTCACTACCCTCGTCACTCTTCCTGCCTCCCCGGTTAAAAATCAGTCGGCCACAGGCACATGCTGGTGCTTTGCCACAACCTCATTCATGGAGTCTGAACTGCTGCGCCTCGGCAAGGGCGAATATGACCTTTCCGAGATGTATATTGTAAGGAACACATACAAGAACAGGATAAAAGACAACTACCTGCGCCAGGGAAAAGGCAACCTCGGCCCGGGGAGCCTTTCCCCCTCATGGGTGCGTGTCTTCAATGAATCAGGGATAATGCCTGACAATGTTTATAACGGACTCAGCTACGGATCGCCAACTCATAATCACAGGGAGCTACAGGGTTATCTTGAGGCCGTGAGCACGCTGCCAGTGAAAGCCAAAAGTGTAAGCAAGGAATCCGATGAGGTGGTTGACGCTATCCTCGATATTTACCTTGGTGAAATGCCCGCCACCTTCACCTATGCCGGACAGAATTATACATCTGAAACCTTCGCCAAAAGCCTTGGCCTTGACATGAACAACTATGTGAATATCACATCGTTTTCACATTTCCCCTTTTATACCCAGGGCCTCGTTGAAGTTCCTGACAACTGGGAGATGAACCGCTTCTACAACCTGCCTCTCGATGAATTCATTCAGATAATTGACTACTCACTGAATAATGGCTACACTGTTGCATGGGACGGTGATGTAAGTGAGAAAGGATTTTCACATGCCAAAGGTGTTGCCGTCAATCCTGATGTAGTCAATATTGATAACTTCTCAGCAACCGACAGGGCGCGTTTTGAGAAAATGCCTCAGCAGGAACGCCTCTCCGAGGTGTACAGGTTTGAAAAACCCTTTCCGGAAATAAATGTTACCCAGGAAATACGCCAGCAGGGTTATGAAACCTTTGTGACCACCGACGACCACCTCATGCATCTGACAGGCATCGTCAAAGACCAGAACGGCACCAAGTATTATATAACCAAAAATTCATGGGGCACTGAAAGAAATCCTTTTGGCGGTTATCTGAACATGTCAGAGAGCTTTGTCAGGGCCAAAACAATTTATTTTATGGTGCATAAAGATGCCGTGCCGCCTGAAATAAGGGCTAAACTGGGATTTTAAAGGCCAGAGATTAGAGAATAGGCAGTAGGCAGTAGTGTCAATGACTAAGAGGGCCTATTGCCTATTTACTATTCCCTATTGCCTAATCCCTATTGCCTAATCCCTAATGCCTGATTAAGATACCATCAGGTTACACCCCCGTATGTCAGCATTGTCAAACCTCCCGAGGACCTCGAAGGAGCCCCCTTCATGCATCCTTCCAAGATCAGAGGTAGCGATAAATGAGCATGACCATATGTTTGCAAGGTCTATAATGCTTATGCCTCCGCTTGCTCCACTCTCTGAATTATGTGAGAGAGGATCATGACTGTCGCGTATGAGCACCTTCATCCAGGGAGGAGTATGGAACAGTCCACCACCTTTGGAGTAAGCCTGGCTGAGCAGCTCTGTCATGCCATATTCAGAGTGCACGGTGCTGACACAGAAGCTCTTTTTCAGAATCGAGTGCACTTCCTCCCTGATCATCTCTTTCCGCCGGCCTTTCATGCCGCCTGTCTCCATTATTGTGACATCATGAAGGTCAGCAGGGCTCTGTTCGGCCATATCAAGCAGTGCAAAGGTGACCCCAATCAGCAATACTTTCAGCCCGTTGCTCCGCGCCCGGTCTATTGAACTGAGCAGCTGTTGATGATCATTCAGGAAGAATCCGCCGGAGCTGTTTCCTGTGAGCTCAATCAGCCTTTTTACCATGTATATCAGTGATGATCCCTCCCGTTCAAGGTACGAGGGAAGGAGACCCATTATTGCATAATTCTCCGGTTCGCCATAAAAGTGCCTGAATGTGCGGGTAAAGCTCTCCTCATAGAGGTCAATACTTCTTACATAATGCCTGCTCTGAAGTACGCCGCTGGTTCCACTGCTTACAAAGACCGCCTCAGCTACCCCCTCACCGGAGAAAACCATATGGTCCCTGAAGAATGAAACCGGCATATAGGGAATGTCTTCAAGTTCCGATACGGAGGCAGAATCTCTCCCCAACAGTTCTATATACCTTTTGTATACCGGGCATGCCTCCGCCTGAAAGCGAAACAGATGCAACGCTTTATCCTTAAAAGACCGGGCAGCCTCTTCTGAGAATACTGAAGCCGGTGACGGGGCTTCCATCACGACCCCGGAAAGGTGGATGAGCCGTCAGGTTGATATGCCCACCGGAATGTGCAGGAGGACAATGCGGGAGTGACGGTTTTGTTCAGGGTTACATCTGTTGTCACTATTTTGGCATATTTACCTTCCCTCGTTCTGATGACCCAGACCTGGTAATTCCTCAGCGGTGCTCCCAGCTCTTTCCATTGGGGTGTGCCCGCACTTGTCAGGGCATTGAATGCTGCCACCGCAGCGGTTTCCGTACCGTATTCACCCATCAGTGCAAAAGGTGGTTCAAGGGTGTTCGCTCCCAGGAAGGACTCAATTAGAACAACTCCGTCATCGTGGATATCTCCTGCTAATACGGTTACATCAGGTCCGGGCAGATCCAGTGTTGAAACTTTATCTGCCCCGCTGAACGAAAAACCATAGGAATAGTATGGTCCCGTTCCGAAGAGCTCACTGCTTATTGAGACTGTCCCGGAAAGAGGCTTATCCTTCCCTCCTTCACACCCTGTAAGAAGGAGGAGAAGGACCATTGTCAACGAAACGGTATACTTCATTATTCTCCCCTGATAGCTGTAATGCCGGGTAGTTTCTTGCCTTCCATATATTCAAGCATGGCACCACCACCTGTTGACACATAGCTCACCTTGTCAGCAAGCCCGTTGTTATTAAGTGCGGCAACAGAGTCGCCTCCGCCAACTAGTGTGTATGCTCCCTGCTCTGTAGCCCTGGCAACTGCCCTGGCAATAGCCGTAGTCCCCTTTGCAAACCTGGCCATCTCAAAGACCCCCATGGGACCATTCCAAAGGACTGTTTTTGACTTCATTATCACCTCCTCAAAGAGTTTTATGCTCTTGTCGCCTATATCCAGTCCCATCCAGCCTTCTTTCACGTCGCCTATGGCAGAGGTATAAGTATTTGCCTCAGCATCAAACTTGTCAGCGTTAATGCCATCAACAGGAAGAAGGAGATTCACACCCTTTGCTATTGCCTTTTCAATGACTGCTTTTGCAATGTCAAGCTTATCGGTCTCACATAACGAGTTCCCGATGTTCCCTCCCATTGCCTTGATGAAGGTATATGTCATCCCTCCGCCAATGATCAGATTGTCAACGCTGTCAAGGAGGTTCTCTATGATAAGTATCTTGTCAGAGACCTTTGCCCCTCCCATAACTGCGGTGAAGGGCTTGCCCGAACTCTTCAGCACCTTGTCCATTGCTGCCAGTTCACTGTTGATGAGGAATCCGAACATCCTTTTGTCTTCCGCGAAATAATCAGCTATGACAGCCGTAGTGGCATGCGCCCTGTGAGCCGTCCCGAATGCGTCATTGACATAGACATCAGCATAGGTGGAAAGTTTTCTGGCCATCTCCTTCTGCCTGACCTTCAGGGCTGCCTTTGCAATTTTCTTCTCTTCATCGGTAGCTGTATCAGGCAACACCGGCTTCCCTTCCTCTTCAGGATAGAATCTCACATTCTCAAGCATCATCACCTCCCCCGGCACAAGTGCTGCCGCCATTGCAGCTGCTTCCTCTCCCAGCGCATCAGGTGCAAACAATACTTTCATCCCGAGAAGCTTTTCCAAAACAGGGAGGACGGGCTTCAGGGAATATTTCTCCTGGACACCCTGGGGACGCCCAAGATGAGACATCAGTATTACCGAACCGCCGTCTGAAATGATCTTCTTTATTGTCTTTATGGCACCTCTGACGCGTGTATCATCTGTCACCGCACGTGTCTGTTTGTCAAGGGGTACATTAAAGTCTACCCTAACTATCGCTTTCAATCCTCTGAAATTGAAGCTGTCAATGATCTTCATAATTTATGTATTTGGATTTTTGAACTTAATAATCAACAAAGTTAATCAATTTGAAAAACCTTAAAGGCATACGCTTGTTCAATATATAGATTCTAATTGTTTAACTT
>JAQBHM010000389.1:0-11723 GCA_032127795.1 Bacteroidales bacterium
CGGATTGTCCGTCCCGCAACTTGAGGTAAAGGTTATTATCAGGCTAAGTAAGATGAAGATTTTTTTCATAAAGCTGTGGTTTTGCAGAAGGTAAAAACTCGGTGTATTTAAAAGATGATATGAATAAACTTCTACAAAAAAAACAAAATCTCCGGACTTTGCGCAGAGCATGGTAATAATCCGCCGGATAAACTGCAAATGAAATCACTTATAACAAACCATAACCTGAAAGGCAGGAATTAATTCTTAATTTTGCCTCAATGTCTACCGGGGTATTTATAGCAAAACGCCTGATAAAGGAACGCCGCCATGGTGCTGCCTTTTCCCGCCCGATAAACGTCATAGCCATCACCGGGATTGCCCTTGGCCTTGCAGTGATGATACTTGCCGTTTCCATTCTTACCGGTTTCAAACAGCAGATACGTGACAAGGTTGCAGGTTTCGGGGCTCATATCCAGGTTGTTAACTTCGATGCCAACATATCTTATGAGACTGTCCCGATAAGTGCCAACCAGCCGTTTATACAAAATCTTGACGGCAACCAGGGTATCAGGAATATTCAGGTCTTCGCCACCAAGGCTGGCATCATCAAGACCGATGACAACATGCAGGGAGTAGTCCTTAAGGGCATTGGCAGCGACTATGACTGGAGCTTCTTTAAGAGCAACCTCGTTGAGGGAGAAGTGATTACAATCAGCGATACGCTCCGCAGTGACAAGGTGCTCATATCGAGGAAGGTGGCCGACATGCTGGCGCTGAAGCTGGGTGACTCCTTTTCAATGTTTTTCGTTCAGGATCCGCCGCGCATGCGAAAATTCACAATAGCCGGAATTTATGAGACCAGCCTTGAAGAGTTCGACAAAACATACCTCTTCTGTGATATCAGCCATATTAAAAGACTTAACGGATGGGCTGGCGATATGGTCAGCGGATTCGAAATATTCATCACTGACTTCAACAGGCTTGAGGAGATGACCTATGAGGTCCGTGATGCCATCGGATACAGGATAGCGGAAGAGGAGGATCAGCTGAAGGTGACCAATATACGCACCCGCTATCCGCAGATTTTCGACTGGCTGGGCTTCCAGGACACAAACGTTATCATTATCCTTGTTCTGATGATACTCGTGGCAGGATTCAACATGATATCAGGGCTGCTGATCCTCATTCTCGAAAAGACGAATATGATAGGGGTACTCAAGGCATTGGGGGCAGGCAACAAGGTAATCCGGAAAATATTCCTTTACCAGGCAGCATGGCTGACAGGTAAAGGTCTCCTGTGGGGCAATCTCCTGGGGATAGGTCTCGCCCTTCTGCAACAGAAAACCGAAATAATAAAGCTTGACGCTGCTTCCTATTACCTCAGAAGCGTACCTGTAAACCTTGACCCGGTACATATCATTCTCCTGAATATCGGGACAATGGCTGCAATAATCCTGATGCTGCTGGTACCGTCTCAGCTTATTGCCAGGATAACCCCTGTTAAAGCCATTCGATACGATTAACCGGAAATCTGTTAATCAGCCATCCCCTGAAATTCTATACCTTTTTCTTATAAAACACCTGACCCGGCTTCTATGCTATTGATTCAATGATTGCTACATGCTTAATTTTATTAAGCTGTCTCAAATCCGGCGCTCTGAATGCATATTTCATTTTTTCTTTCAGATTTTGATTTTTTTAATCAAGAAGGGCTGTAAAGAATAATTTTTATGGCGTCAGAAGCAAAGTACAGCAATGGATAAAGTTGGGCTAACTTTCTTATATTCTGAGACTAAAATTATCACAGTTGTGATTACCTTGCATGTGTAATGCACCCTGAAGATGACCACCACTGAAGCAAGGAAAAACTACAATCTCACCAGGAGAGAAATCGGATATATTGCCCGAAAAGAGGCCACGGTTAATGATTATAAGAGGATAGGGTTCAGGTCAGGGCTGGAGGTTCATCAGCAGCTGAAGACTGCAAGCAAGCTATTCTGCCGTTGTCCGGCAGGGATTTACCACAGTCATGATGAATATGATGCTGAAGTCATCAGACACATGAGGCCTACACTCAGCGAAATGGGCGTTTATGACGGTACGGCGCTTATGGAGTTCCGGACCCGCAAGGAGATTACATACCGCATCAATAATCGCACTGCATGCACTTATGAGGTTGATGACACTCCTCCTTTCCCTGTTGACCGCCACGCACTCAATATTGCAATCAGCATAGCCCTTGCAGCAAAGATGAATATCGTTGGAGAGGTCCATATAACACGTAAACAATACCTTGACGGAAGCATACCTACAGGTTTTCAGCGGACCGCCATCATCAGCGTAGAGGGAGAGCTTCAGCTAAAGAACAAGAAAGTGAGGCTCATACAGATGAGTCTTGAGGAGGACTCATGCCGTGAGATATCCGATATAGGTCACAAGAGGATTTACAAGACCGACCGTCTCGGCATGCCTCTGATAGAGACTGTCACCTACCCTGACTGCCTGACGCCCGATGAACTGGCAGAGGCAGCTGAATATATAAGGTTCCTGAACCGCAGTACCGGCAAGGTACGTACAGGCATTGGCGCTGCCCGTGAGGATGTCAATGTCAGTTGCGAAGGAGGAACAAGGGTGGAGATAAAGGGCGTGGCACACATCAAATGGATCCCTGAGCTCTCTCACAATGAGGCTTTCAGACAATATGCGCTGCTAAATATCAGGGAGAAGCTCCGCAGTGCCATTGCAGATCCGGCACTCTGGTCCATCAAAAGCCGGGAGATAACCGAGAATGAAAAAACACTTCATTTTACTCCCCTGCGTGAGGCCCTTGACAGAGGAGAAAGGGTCTTTGCCCTCAACCTTCCGAACTGTCGTGGCATACTCTCACACTTCACACAGCCTGAACTCATATTTGCCGATGAGATAAGTGACAGGCTGAAAGTCATAGCCTGCATTGAAAAGCCGAATATGATCCACTCAGAAGAGATTGGCGAGGCAACCTTCAATAACCTCTTTCCGGAAGTGGCAATATGGCTCTCAGCCTCTGAAGATGATGCGCAGATAATACTCTGGGGCCCTCCTGAAGACATCCCTACTGCACTTGAGACAGTTGATGAGCGGATGCGCTTGGCTTTTGAAAGTGTCCCCAATGAGACACGCAAGTCATTCCCCGACGGCAGGACAATGTTCGAGAGGGTTCTCCCCGGGCGTGACCGGATGTACCCTGACACTGACTCGGAGCCCATTCCAGTAACCACCGGAATGATAGAGGAGCTGGGGCGCGAGGTGCCAAAAGATATATCCCTGCGGTTCAGGCAGATGAAAGAATGGGGCATTCCGGAAGATGTGTGGACCTATCTCCTGCGCAGGAACCTGGTAGCTCTTATTGAGCGTATAAATACTGACCTGGGATTTGACGCCGGTGAAACAGGTACACTCCTGGGACACAGGTTCAAGAACCTCGAGGGAAGGAAAAAAATAGCAGAGGGCTTCACTCATGAAACGTTGTATGATATGTTCGTTTTCATCAAAGAGAAAAAGCTCCTGCCGCGTATTGCCAGAGCGATGCTTCCGAAGGTGGTGGCATCAGCGAAGCCTGATTTCAACAGCATCCTTGCAGAGACAGGGTACAGGAAATCAACCCTGGAAGAAATAAAAGAGCAGGCCAGGGGTCTCCGGAAAGAGTTCCGCGAAATATGTTACAACGGCAATGCCGGAACCGAGGCTGCCACAGACTGGATAATGGGACGAGTGGTATCACTGGCGCTTGGCAACATCAGCCTGGAGAAGGTGAAAAAAGAGGTATCAGAGATAGTTGAGGAATCAAAGTAATCAAGATGGCAGAAGACTTTTTTCAGGGATACAAGGGAGAAGCGCTGAAGGTGCTTAAGAAGTATAACATGCGTGTATGGGGACAGGCAGAGACAGAGACCACGCGTGGTCTCTTCAGGGGTACTGTTCTGCCAAGGTCGGAGAATGATGATGACCAGCATATTGTGATCAAGATAGAGACCGGGTACAATATCGGTATTGATATTACTACCATCACCGGTATGAAGGAGACAGGCTATAACAAAGCCAACTACAAGATACCCGAAAAAGAATTTCCCTATTCAGATGACAAGCCCAATGTAAAGCTCTTCGGCACCGGCGGCACCATTGCTTCGCGGCTTGACTACCGCACCGGGGCAGTTATCCCTGCCTTCTCTCCCGGGGAACTCTATGGAGCTGTGCCTGAACTGGCTGATGTGTGCAACATAAAGACTGAAAAGCTCTTTGCCGTATTCAGTGAGAACATGGGACCTGACCAGTATAAAGTACTTGCAAAGTCTATCGGTGATGAGATTGCCGGCGGTGTTGACGGCATCATGATAGGCCATGGCACTGACACTTTGCATCACACGGCGGCAGCGCTCTCATTCATGGTTCAGAACTCCCCGGTGCCCATCATCCTTGTTGGGTCACAGCGCTCTTCTGACAGGCCCTCGTCAGATGCCGCACTGAATCTTATCCATGCTTCTACCGCTGCGGGTCACGGTAACATAGCAGAGGTAATGGTATGCATGTTCGGTCCCACAAGCGATGAATACGGATTCCTTCACCGCGGAACCAGGGTCCGCAAGATGCACAGTTCATACAGATCTACGTTCAGGACAATAGGTGATACACCCGTTGCCACAGTAAGGCGCACGGGTGTCACTCCCATCAAGAGTGATTTCAATCCGCGCCGCACGGACCGGAATGTCAGCATCTTCCCATACTTTAACGAGAATGTCACGATGATGTACTACTATCCCCACATGAAGGTGGAGATGATGCATTCACTCATTGACATGGGATACAAGGGAATTATCATAGTTGGCACCGGTCTGGGTCATGTAAACAGGGAGCTTTATCCGGCACTGGAGAGGGCTCAGAAAGAGAATGTTGCGGTCTATATGACTCTTCAGACCATCTGGGGTTATGTGCACATGTTTGTATACGAGACGGGTCGTGACATGATGTCGAGGGGTGTGATACCGCTGGGCAACATGCTGCCTGAGGTGGCATGGGTCAAGCTGGGCTGGGCACTGGGGCAGACAGAGGATCCTGAGGAGGTGAAGAGGATCATGCTGACACCCGTAAACGGAGAGATAACGGAGAGAGAGCCCTATAACGGCTACCTGGTCTACCAGGGAGGCGTACCGGAGGTAGAGGAGTTCATCAGGAGAGTTCATAAATAGGAAAAGTTTAGAAAATAACCACCTCCCTCCCGCTGTGCAGGAGTACTCCTCCTTTTTTCAAGAAGGAGAAAATTTAATGTATTCTTATTTCCCCTACCTGACAAGGAGGGGTCTTATCAGCCGGCTGGCTGATAAGGGGGTGGTACATGAAAGTCTTACTTAATATTTTTGTAGTGCTCGTAACGCTCCAAAATCTCATGAACGTACCTGTTCACAGCCTCACCCTGCAGGGATCCGTGCCTCACCACCGGGTCACCGTAAAATGCAGGGTCTGCCTTGCGTGCAAGAAAGACAGACACATTGTTATCCCATATACCCGGATCCAGGCCGTTTTTCTGGGCAAGCTTCATGGCGTCAAGGACATGCCCCTGCCCGGCATTGTATGAAGCAAGGATGAATTTAACCCTCTCCATCGGATCAGGCACTTTATCATCAAAGAAGGTATTCAGCCAGCTTATATAACGTACACCGGCATATAAGTTATTCTCTACCGAACGCCTCACATCAAGTCCGAAGTGTTTGCCCGTGGAAGGCATAACCTGCATCAGGCCGTAAGCCCCCACCGGAGATATAACTGATGCATTGAATCTTGACTCCTGGTAAATGAGAGATGCCACCAGTCGCCAGTCCCACCCGATGGTATCACTGTAGCTCCTGATAATATCATCATACTGTGACACTTTGCCTGTAGAAGTCGAAAAGTACTCTGAGGAGGCTATTCTGGCTGAGCGCAATCCCCGGAAGTATTTTGCCTCAAGCCTGGCATACGCCGAAGTAGTGCGGTATCCGGTGATCCACGAGTTCAGTTCCTCCAGTAGTGCTTCAGAGCCGGTTTTGCGGACACCCCATGCCAGATTCTGCGGGAAGCTGACAGGCGTGGATATGTCAATGTTATCATAGAGGTTTGCAACGATAATAGCTATATTCTCATCACAGACAGAATATTCTATCTCACCTTCAGCCACCTGGCGGACCAGGTCTTCAGCATCAAAAGGCACTTCAATGATATCTATCTCTTCACCTGACTCACGTTCAAGATCATAGAGTCTCTGTGCGTATGATGAGCCCTTCTGGACAAAGACAGTTCTGCCGGCCAGGTCAAGCTGGTTACTCAGCAGTTTTTCCATAATGCTCTCACTATTCATCTTCTGCCAGCCGTTCGGTTTTCTCTGAACAAGGACCTGTCTAGTCTGCATGATGGGCGCCGTGAAATTCATCTGTGCCTTGCGTGCATTGTTTATCGTCAGCCCTATTGCTACAAGGTCAACTTCACCGCTATGTAACATCAGAAAAGCTTCATCAATATCATTTTTAGCCACTATTTCAAGTTCAATACCGAGATGATCGGCAAAACGCTTAAGCAGCTCGAAGTGAAAACCCATTGGCTCACCCTTATATATAAAATAGCTTGTCTGGTTGATGTTGGTCACAGCCTTGATCTTTCCATCAGCGATGATGTCTCCAAGGTCACGCTGTACTGCAGGAGAGGATACAATCCTCTCACTCTCCCTGTCGCAGGAGATTATTGAAATAAAAATTACAAATAAGAACGTAACAATTTTCCTCAAATTCTAAATATTAATTATACCTCTTTTAAACAACCTTTTTGGGGAAAAGTTGAGGCCACAAAGATAGTCTTTTTTTTAATCATAGAATGTCCATGCCAATCCATACCTTAACATCCTGACATTCAGCGGATAATCAGGGATAAGGTAGTAGTTGTAATCCATCAGTCCTGCGTTGACATGGTCAAACATGATGAAGAACCTTGTGCGTTTCACCTTCAGATTAAGGAACACATTAGCAAAAGGATAGTTGCCGGTTTGAGTATCATTACGGCTAAAATATCTGCCTGTGGAAGGCATATAGTCCATGGCATTGTATAATGTATGAATAAACACCTCACCTCCGATCTGCATGCTAAGCTCACCGTTTGTGGCTTTGAACAAGAAAACATGGTCAAAGAAGAGGGCGCTTCTGGCCGTTGCCAGAGGCAGGCTAAGGACCTCATTATTGCTGCTCTGCTGGAACAGTAACGTATTGTCCCAGTGCAGTTTCCATAGCACAAACTCCTTCTTCACAGTCAGTGCTGCCACCGACAGGCCACCTGTATGCTGTGAAGGTGTTGCATCGGGTCCCATATAGACAAAGTTATCAACAATGGCATAATTGAACCTTACTGCTGCACGCACTGCCGGATATTCCAGAGATGAGCCTACAGTGAGGCGAAACTCTCTGTCAACAGAGAAATTCCATGCGAAATTATTTGATCCCCATGAATTATACCAGAATGACGGAGTATATCTGGCTACGGCACCTGTTGCGTCCCAGGTGATATCTCCCCTGCCTGTTGAAAAGTCTTTGAAGACACGTCCGTTTACGGTGAAGTCACCGGCCCTGTATCCCTGAAACCAGAGGTCACCCGAAGCCCTCCACCCGAATTTATCTCCTATGTTATTGAATATCTTTCCAGTCAGAACGAGTGAGCTTGTGTTTCTGGCCATGGTATCGGGTCTTGTGAGGCTGTCACCGGGGACCACCTGTCCATAGTGACGCAGTTCACTGCGCACGCCGGCACCGGCGCCAATTCTGAAACGGCCGGTACCTCCCGCTGCAAAATCAACCCTCACGGTATTTGACAGGAGACCCTCGAAAAGCGAGTCGGCACTTGCCATCCGGTCAATCATGATTGTGTCATAAAACTCAGATACCGGATAGTTGTCAAGATAACGTCTTTTGTTCCACTCGTATATTCCTATATGTGAGAATGTTATTGGTCCTGTCTTTGCAAGTCCCCCAGTCACGCTATCACGTTTCCCTCCCGGCGACCAGCGCTGGACAAACAACAGATGTCTGTTCTTCAGGTTGCTATTCGCTTTGTTGATATCATTCAGGTTAACGGGTACGTTTTCAGTGGAGTAATCGCTGAGTAATACACCGTCAGTAACGCCGCCGTTCTCATAAGAAAGCAGGTTGTTTATTCCTGCGGTAAAATAGGCCGTATAATTATCGCCGTTATAGGATCCATGGAGGAGGAATGTCTTGTCGCTTGCTTTCTGATAGGCATACTGCCCCAGGGAATAAACGATGTCATATGTAAACCCGAAATTCAGTCTTCTGTTAACATTCTGCGAATGTCTTATCCTGAATGTCTGTTCAGCCTGCACCCTTGATCCGCCGGTTGTCCAGACCATTTCTGTAAATGGCACCTGGGTATTTATGAAACGGGGATTGTAAGGGGTGTACATGAAAGGCTCATAATATGAGTAGAGGTATTTGTCGGGTTTCCATTCCCTGTCGAAGAAGTTTATCTGGTACAGTGGCAGGCCATAGTTACCGGGATAAGCCGTAAAGTCTGAATATCTGTCTGTTATGCGATATCTCTGGAACATTGAGAATGCAGTGTCAAGAGGCAGTTGAATTTCCCCGGTATAATCTGCCGTAAGAGTCCATTGCCTTGTGACTCTTTTGCTGGTTGTATCAGCAACCTGTGCCTGCAGCGTCAGTGGCAGGATGATGAGGGCGATATGTGCGAGACAGAGGCGCATGATGTGCAAATTTACTTAAAAAGTGACATGTAATGTTAGGGGACCACAATAACCGTGCATAAAGTAAGGGGCTGCCTCACAACGGTAGGCAGCCCCAAACAAACAACAACCATATAAATGCAAAAAATCAGTCGACGTTATCGTTCAGGTATGCGTTATTCTCCCTGATTATCGGCTGGTTATCCTCGTCGAGGCTCAGGGTGAATTTTGACACCTTACTGCCTTCGGCCTTATTTGCTGAGTGAAGCGCAATTTTCTTGCGCACGTACGCCGGCACCTCCTCAAAGTCCTCGATGTTGTCATTCATTGACTGAGTCGAGAGTCCCTCGTTCTTCATCATATTCTGCATATGTTTGAGTTTGCGGAGGGTTCCTTCATTCTTGTCTGCTGGAGGATGCACAGCTCTTCCCGGTGCCGGAGATATGTTTATGTCACCCTCCATTTCAAAATCGAGGGTGGCCTGGTTTATCTCACCGTTATGATGCGGGGGGCGTTCATTGTTGCCACGGGCAGGACGCACAATATACTGGTCGCCGGCACTGCCGCCGCCCTCAGGCAACGAGGCCTGCTGACCGTAATTGAGATCTACTATCTCCTTGCGCTTGTCAGGCTTGTAACCTTCAAAGTCGGCACTGGCCTCAAAGCCTGTTGCAACAACGGTAACGCTTATGGCATCGCCGAGAGTCTCATCGCTTGAGAGACCACGGATAATAAGCGCATCGGAAGAGACGGCTTCGTAAACATAGTCAGTAAGTTCTCCCAGTTCATCCATGGTGATTTCATTCTCTCCTGTTCCCGATTTGATGTTGAGAAGGATGCTCCTTGCGCCCGTAATATCATTGGCGCTGAGCAGTGGCGATGTCAGGGCAGCCTCAATGGCCTTTGTAGACCGGTCTTCGCCGGAGGCTGATCCTATACCCATCAGGGCTACGCCGGAATCCTGCATCACCGTGTAAACATCGGCAAAGTCAACATTGATATAACCGGTACAGGTAATTATCTCGGCGATACCTTTGACTGCATTGGCCACAACATCATCAGCCCTTGAAAAAGCTGCTGAGACACCTTCATCACCGTAAATCTCGCGCAGCCTCTCATTGTTTATCACAATAAGTGAGTCAACCTTGTCTCTCAGGTCATTGATGCCCGCTATTGCCAGTTTTATCCGCTGGTTGAGTTCCGACCTGAAAGGAATGGTAACGACACCCACGGTGAGATACCCGGCATCTTTGCATGCTTTCGCAATGACAGGGGTGGCGCCGGTGCCGGTGCCCCCTCCCATGCCTGCAGTAATAAAGACCATCTTGGTGTTCCCTGACAAGACATCCATGACATCCTGCAGGTTCTCCAGGGCAGCCTCCCTGCCCTTCTCCGGATGGCTTCCGGCTCCCAGTCCCTCGGTTGCCCTCTCTCCTATCTGCACCTTGATCGGCACAGGGCTCTTGATGAGCGCCTGCTGATCAGTATTGCAGACAATGAAATTGACATCCTGTATCCCTTTACGGAACATGTGGTTCACGGCATTATTACCTCCTCCGCCAATGCCCACTACCTTTATTATCGAAGACCGCTCTAACGGCAGGTCAAAATTCATCAGTTCTTCTGCCATGGTATTTCATTTAATTATTGTTCCCGCTGTCATCGTCAAGCGGTTCATCTGTAGCCTCTATAAGCCTGCTCCACATATTCCTGAGGGAGTCACCTATCTTACCTGATACTGAGTATGACTCACGGACCTCAGGCGCGACTGCCCGCTTTTCCTCAACCGCCTCTTCCTTCTCGGCCATGGCAGGTTCAGTCCTGAACACCGGACCCTGCTGATGGACCTTGTCAGGTTTGTATTCACCAAAACGAAGCTCCGTTTTGTTTTCCTCAAGAAATTCCAGCCCCTTCATTATCAGTCCAACGCTGGTTGCATACATGGGCTGGTTGATCTCGTCACGCGCCTTGCCGGTAAGATGAACGTTAGGCAACCCTATGCGCACATCCATAGCAGTCTTGTACTTGACAAGCTGCGGCAGATTCTTCAGCATGGCCCCGCCACCTGTAATAACAACTCCGGCGGTAAGTTTATCAGCAAAACCTGAGTTCTGTATCTCAAAGTTGACGGCATCAAGTATCTCCTCCATGCGGCTCTGGATTATGTACGCCAGGTTCTTGAATGAGATCTCCTTGGGCTCACGGCCTGCAATGCCCGGAATTGAAACCACCTTGTTCTCAGGCGCAATGTCGCCTATTGCATATCCGAACTTGATCTTCAGATCTTCAGCATGCTTCTGAAGTATGGAGCAACCCTCCCTGATATCTGATGTTACCATATTCCCGCCGAAAGGAATGACGGCAGTATGTCTGATAACACTGTCATAATAAATGGCCACGTCAGTGGTTCCTCCTCCAATGTCTACCAAAACCACACCGGCCTCTTTCTCCTCATCAGTGAGTACTGCCTCTGATGATGCCAGGGGCTCAAGGACGAGGCTGACAAGGTTCATTCCTGCCTTGTTGATACATCTTTCAATGTTCTTAGCTGATGATATCTGGCCTATCACGATGTGGAAGTTAGCCTCAAGACGTCTTCCGCACATGCCAACGGGATTGCTGATACCAGACTCATTGTCAACTATATATGTCTGAGGGATGACATGTATTATCTCCTCACCAACCTCGATGGGCAGCTTGTACATGTCAGCCGTGAGACGGCGTATATCATTGTAGTCTATCTCACGGTCAGACGAGTCACGGGTGATATACCCGCGAGCCATTTTACTCTTTATATGTCTTCCTGCAATACCTACAAAGACATCGGTAAGAACCATGCCGGTTCTCTCGCTCAGGTCATCAACCGTAGTTCTGATGGCCCTCACCGTCTCTTCGATATTCAGTACCACACCGCGCTTGACGCCTGTTGATGGTGTGTTGCACAGGCCCTGGATCTCAATGCCTCCCTGGCCGTCAGGACGCCCGACAATGG
>JAQBHM010000390.1:0-5763 GCA_032127795.1 Bacteroidales bacterium
CTGACGGCATGATAAAGAAACTGCATGACCAGTTTAATACCCGTATCATGATCTCTGTCTGGCCAAAGTATTATGTGGGAACAGAGAATTATGAGGCTATGAACAGCAAGGGCTGGCTATACAGGCGCAATGTTGAAAAGGGTCAGAAGGACTGGTTGGGATTTGTATCCACCTTTTATGATCCCTTCAATGTCTCTGCCCGTGAAGCCTTCTGGGAGCAGATAAATACAAAACTGTACAGCAAGGGTATTGATGCCTGGTGGCTGGATGCCACCGAGCCTGACATGTGCTCAAATCTTCCGATGGATGAGCGCAAGGCACTTATGGATCCTACAGCCATGGGACCTGCTGCCCAATATTTCAATGCTTTTTCGCTTGTCAATGCGCAGGGAGTATATGAGGGTCAGCGCAAAACAAACCCTGAGCAGCGGGTATTTATTCTCACCCGCTCAGCCTTTGCCGGACTGCAGCGTTACTCCGCCGCCAACTGGAGCGGGGATATAGGGGCACGGTGGCATGACATGAAGGCCCAGATACCGTGCGGACTTAACTTTTGCATGTCAGGGATACCTTACTGGACAATGGATATCGGAGGATTTGCCGTTGAGGGCAGATACTATAATCCTTCACCGGCAGACCTCGAAGAGTGGCGTGAACTGATGACCCGCTGGTTCCAGTATGGAACTTTCGTCCCCATTTTCAGGTCACACGGTCAATACCCATACAGGGAAATATTCAATATTGCCCCTGAAAGCCACCAGGCCTATCAGACGATGCTGTCATTCGACAGGATGAGATACAGGCTGATGCCTTACATCTATTCACTGGCAGGTCACACATGGCTGAATGACTACACAATAATGAGGGGTCTGGCAATGGATTTCGGCGCTGATCCTGAAGTCAATGATATTGATGATCAGTATATGTTCGGTCCGTCACTCATGGTAAACCCTGTCTGTGAATATAAAGCCCGCAGCAGGGCCGTTTACCTTCCTGACGCCTGCGGATGGTATGACTTCTTTACCGGCAGGTTCTATGAGGGAGGGCAGACCCTGGAAGCTGATGCTCCCTATTCATCAATACCTCTATTTGTAAGGGAGGGATCAATAATCCCGGCCGGACCGGAGATACAATATACCTCGGAAAAACCTGCCGATCCTGTCACACTTTATGTTTTTACAGGCAGTGACGGAAATTTCTCCCTATATGAGGATGAGGGTATCAACAATAATTATGAAAATGGCGCATTTACTTTAATACCAATAACATATAAGGAGGCTGAACGGACACTTACCATTGGTAACAGGGAAGGGACGTTTGCCGGAATGCTGCAGAAAAGGACCTTCAATGTGGTCCTGATATCAAAGGACAGGTCTTTCAGACTGAATTTTGATGCTGCCCCTGACAAGATGGTTGAATATAATGGCCAGGAATTGTCAGTAAGGTTGTAGAACCAGTGGGCCCATCCAGACTATTGAAGAAAAAGTAAAAAGTATCAGATTATGATCAGAAAAGTAATTCTCTCAGTCCTTACCGGCATTGTAATAACCTTTTCAGCCACCTCACAGGTTATTATACCTGCGGAGTGGAAGTTTAATACCGGAGACAGTCAGCAGTATGCTGATCCGTTGTTCAATGATTCTGAATGGAAAACCATCTCCCCCTACCAGGTATGGGAGAGGCAGGGATATGCAACTTACGACGGGTATGCATGGTACCGGGTGACATTTGTTGTCCCCGCATCCATGAAAAGAAACGCCATAAAGTACGGAGGCCTGCTCCTGAATCTGGGGAGAATAGATGATGTTGACTTCACCTATTTCAATGGTATACTTGTGGGTTCAACAGGCAAACTGCCTCCTGATTATGTTACTGAGTGGAGTACTCTCAGAGCGTATACAATTGCTCCTGACGCTATTCTTTGGGGTAAGTCGAATACATTGGCAGTAAGGGTATATGATGCCTCAGGTGACGGAGGGATATATTCTGAGGCGATCAGTCTGGCGATAAAAGGAAACCCTGATTTCATAACCCTTGCCCCGGCAATGTCTGAACCTGACAGGATAATCACCGGTACTCCTGATGCTCCATTACCCGTCACCCTGCAGAACGGCATGAATAAGACATACAACGGTCAGATGACATTGAAGGTGGTTTCTGATTTCGGCGAAGATATTGCCAATATTGAAGAAGATATTTCCATCAAAAAGGGCCAGACAGGGATCTATGACTTCAGGCTGACAAACCTCGATCCGGGTTTTTACAAAGTCGCTGTTGATGTAAAGGGTAAAATGGGGAGCAAGGAGACTCAGTTCAACTTTGGTTTCGAGCCGGAAAAAATTATTTCACCGGCAAACCCTCAGCCTGACTTTGCAGATTTCTGGGCGAGGGCAAAAAGAGAACTGGCAGGAGTAGACCCGCAGTATAAGTTGATAAGGATAGACAGCCTCTGTACTTCAGCGCATGATATCTATCTTGTTGAAATGCGTTCCCTGGGTGGTGCTCTCATCCGGGGATGGTACCAGGTGCCGGTAAAGCCCGGCCGTTATCCGGCTGTGATGCAGGTGCCCGGATATAGCTCTACCATCATGCCCTCATATGTAAATTACGGAGAGGATATAATCGGCTTCGGACTTAATATCAGGGGCCATGGGAACAGTAATGACGATGTCAATCCCGGCTTCCCGGGTTATATCCTTAACAATATAGAAGATAAGGAGAAGTACATTTACCGGGGCGCTTACATGGACTGTGTCAGAGGTATTGATTTTCTCTTCTCACGTCCCGAGGTAGATACAACACGCGTTGCCGTGGAGGGTGCGAGCCAGGGCGGAGCCCTTACTTTTGCAACAGCCGCACTGGATAATGAAAGAATAGCTGTATGCGCTCCCCAGGTGCCATTCCTCTCTGACTTCGAACACTATTTTAAGGTAGCCACCTGGCCTGGCAATGAGTTCATCACTTTCGTGGAAAAGGAACAACGGATGACCTGGGAAGAAGTGTACCGGACCCTGAGCTATTTTGACATTAAGAACCTGGCCCCCATGATAAAGGCTCCCCTGATAATGGGCGTTGGTCTGATAGATGATGTATGCCCGCCGCATATAAACTTCGCTGCCTATAATAATGTGTCTGCCGAAAAGAAATACATAGTATACCCGTTAGCAGGCCACGGCCTTCCCGGCGATTTCTATAGTAAAAAGATGGAGTGGATCCGAAGCTGGTTCGGGATGAATTAAACCTCTATATAAAGCCGATGAAGACAATGAGATCATTAAAAAAGGCCGCAGCTGCGTTAGTCATCATATCCGCTGCCGCCATGTATGCCTGTTCCGAAGAAAGCCCCCGTTTGCGCAGTAATTTCAATGAGGGCTGGCGGTTTATACTGGCAGATGGCTCCGGCGCCTCACAGTCTGATTTTGATGACAGCGGATGGCGTCTGCTGGATCTTCCTCACGATTGGAGTATCGAAGGAGATTTCAGCGAAGCCAATCCTGCCACTCCCGGTGGAGGAGCCCTACCCGGAGGTATCGGCTGGTACCGAAAGACATTTTCAGTAGATGAAGACAAAAGGGATAAGCTGTATTATATCGAGTTTGACGGTGTTTACCGAAACAGCGAGGTTTGGATAAACGGGAATTACCTGGGAAAAAGACCTTATGGCTACAGCTCGTTCAGGTATGAGCTGACACCGTGGCTGAAATATGGTGAAGAAAAAAACATCATTGCCGTCAGGGTTGACAACTCGCAGCAGCCTAATTCCAGATGGTATTCAGGATCAGGAATTTACAGAAACGTGTGGCTTGTCTCCACTGAGAAGACAGCCGTAGACCACTGGGGTGTCTTTGTAACCACTCCTTCAGTAAATGAGCAGAATGCACTGGTAAGAATTGAAACAAGGATAAAAGGGGGCACAGCTGCCGCCGCGACAGTCTCGCTTGTGACATCAATTTATGATGCGGACAAAAGGCAGGTAGCATCTGCCACAGTAAATGACCTGGTTTTAGCTGACACTCTTACATCAATAACACAGGAGGTGACTGTTGAGGACCCGCTGCTGTGGTCAGACAGAGAACCTAACCTCTACAGGGTAGTCACTGAAATTATCATTGGGAAAAGGGTTGCCGACAGTTATGAGACGGTGATGGGCATAAGGTCATTTGAGTTTGATCCTTCGAGGGGATTTATCCTAAACGGGGTTGAGACAAAGATTCTAGGTGTCTGTAATCATCATGACCTTGGATTTCTTGGTGCCGCAGTAAATACAAGGGCTATAGAACGGCAGCTTGAATTGCTGAAGGAGATGGGATGCAATGCGATACGCACCTCACATAATCCTCCGGCACCTGAACTTCTCGATCTGTGTGACAGGATGGGCTTCATTGTCATGGACGAGGCTTTCGATATGTGGAAAAAGAGCAAGACCCTCTATGACTACAGTCTCAACTGGGATGAGTGGCACAGGAGGGATCTGGAGGATATGGTACTGCGTGACCGTAATCATCCCGCTGTTTTCATCTGGAGCATCGGCAATGAGATCTATGAACAATGGGATTCCACAGGCATTCCTATGGCTCGTGAGCTCGCCGGCATTGTGAGGAACCTCGATGAAACGAGGCCTGTGACCTCAGGATGCAATGAACCGTATCCGTGGAACTACATCATTAAATCAGGGGCCCTTGACCTGATAGGGTTCAACTATCATGACAGTCTCTGGGTTCGTTTTCCCGAGGTCTTCCCCGGCAGCAGTTTCATTGCCTCGGAGACTACCTCGGCGCTGGCAACGCGGGGAAGCTATGATATGCCTTCTGACTCGGTGAGGCGTTGGCCATACCGCTGGGATGCGCCCCTTACAGAAGGTAATGATGATTTCTCATGCTCCTCTTATGATAACTGCTCAGCACCATGGGGATCAACGCATGAAGAATCATGGCGGCTGATTAAAGCTTACGATTATCTTTCAGGCATGTTCATCTGGACAGGCTTCGACTATCTCGGGGAGCCCACACCATACGGATGGCCTGCACGCAGCTCATACTTCGGGATAATTGACCTCGCAGGCTTCCCGAAAGATGCCTACTACATGTACCAGAGCGAGTGGACCGACAAGCCTGTGCTTCACCTATTCCCTCACTGGAACTGGAATCCGGGGCAGACAGTAGATATATGGGCTTATACCAACTGCGATGAAGTCGAACTTTTTCTTAATGACAGATCTCTGGGAGTGCAAAAGAAAAAGGATAATGACCTTCATCTGACATGGAGTGTGCCTTTTGAAGCAGGTACCATGACAGCGGTTGGCAAAAAGGAGGGGGCGGAAATATTACGCACTGAGATAAAGACTTCGGGAGAGCCTGCAGGGATAATCATAACGCCTGACAGACAGACAATCAAGGCTGACGGTACAGATCTCTCATTTGTATCTGTCACTGTTGTTGACAAAGACAACAACCCGGTTCCGTATGCTGACAACCTTATCACCTTCGCCGTTGAGGGAGATGCCACAATAGCGGGTGTTGATAACGGCAGCCAGGTGAGCATGGAATCATTCAGGGCTGATCACAGGAAAGCGTTTCACGGGAAATGTCTCATGGTTCTCAGGGCAGGGAAGAGCAGGGGAGCAGCAACCGTCACAGCCTCGTCTGAAGGGTTGAAAAGTGCGGTCACCACAATACAAATCAGGTAGGAAAGAACCTATAATCAGGAGGGATGTGAAAAATGGGAAAAAGGATCATATTAACATTGCTGCTGCTGTATGCAGCA
>JAQBHM010000391.1:0-2838 GCA_032127795.1 Bacteroidales bacterium
GCCTCATTCAACTGTTCATTGAGATTTGTATCGGTTACTATACCGTAAACTGCCATACACCCTCCAACGCATTCCTCCACCACTGAAAACCAGGGTAATACACCCGTAGCCTGGAAGGTGAGGGAGAAGGAGGCTGTTTCCCCCGGACGCTTGAACCGGTAGGTTGCCGGACACCATGCAAGACCCTTGAGGTCCAGTATTTTAAACCGCTCTCCGTCAGGTTTTATCAGCCATGTGTTGCGGTCAATACAAAAATAAGCATTGTTGATGTCACTCGTGATCGTCAGCCATACAACCGTTGACTCCTCATTAAAGTCAACCCGCATAACCTCCGTTGTCCGTGGTGTCTTAAGCCCGTAATTAGGTGATATAATGCTCTGAGACTGAACATTAATCCCAATTAACAAAAAAACAATTATCACCGTTATCAGTTTCATCCCGTATCTTTTCATTATTATTGATGTGCAAAGTTAATGTTTACACTGATATGTTTTCAGCCTTTTTACCTATTGAGGGGATAGAGCTTGAGCATAAGTTTGTAACAACTTTGTAACCTGTCCTTAATATAAGTGTAACAATTACAAATGATATTTGCATTGTCAACCTATCAATAAACACAAAATGAGAAAAGCTCTTCTATTACTTATTTCAGCATTAACAGTAGCAACAACCCTAAATGTCAGGGCTCAGGAAACTGACCAGTTCAAGCCTTCAGGAAACCTGTTCGGACTGTTGTTTACAGATTTTAACAACACATTCTCCGGTGGCAGAAATGTGCCGGTCTTCGAGGTGACACGTTCATACTTAGGGTATAACTATGCATTCTCCAATAAATTCTCCGGTCGCATTCTTTTTGACGCAACAACTCAGACAGTAGGCGGTAAAATGATATTGTCAGGGTACCTCCGCAATGCCTATATTCAGTTTGCTGACGCGACAATCACCCTTCGCGGTGGTCTGATCGGTGCTGAACAGATATCAATGGCTGACAAATTCTGGGGTTACAGGTATATCACCAAACCATTTATAGACTATTCAGGAATGACATATTCGGCCGACCTCGGCATCCTTGTCAAATACAAGCCTGCTGACATTATAACACTTGATCTGTCAGTTACCAACGGACGCGGATTTAAAGACGTTGCGCCTGATACTACCCTGAAACTGGTTACGGGATTTACCCTTACGCCATCAAAAAACCTGCTTTTCAGAGGCTTCTATGATATGATGGGCAAAGGTGACTCAAGACAGTGGACAGCCAGCTTCACGGGTGCCTACATCGATAATACATTTACCCTCGGGGCTGAATACCTCATGCAGAAAAACCATCATATGACAGCAGGAGAGGATTATTCTGGGATGAGCATTTTCACAGCTTTCAGGTTTGCAGAGAAATTTTCATTGTTTGCACGCTATGATAACCTGGGTTCTGTCATTGTTTCAGGTGATACCGAGCCATGGAACCTTGGCAAGGACGGAAGCAACATCATTGCAGGAATAGACTGGTCTCCGGTGAAGGGTATCAGAATTTCACCTAACTTTAAGGGATTCATACCAGATGATGAAGACTCTGACTTCGTTGGAATGATAGGTTTAAATGTTGAAGCAAGGTTCTGAAAAGGACTGCAGAGCAAAAGATAAAAGACAAAAGTCAAAAGATAAAAGATTAAAGACAAAAGACTGAAATTTAGTAAATTATGATGAAAAAACTGATCTTCTTACTAATCATTGCTGTGGCATCAGCATCATGCGGAAGCGGTGGTGGAAGTGCTGCGAAAACAAAAAAGGTGACCCTGTCAGCTGCAGGGGCTACATTCCCTCAGCCATTCTATAACCTTGCCTTCAAAAAATACAATGAAGAGGGTGGCCCGTTGATCAATTACGGAGGCATAGGCTCCGGCGGCGGCATAAAAAGCCTGCGCGACCAGGTGGTAGACTTCGGTGCCACAGATGCATATCTGTCTGATGCCGAGCTTGCCGAGATGCCCGGGGAGGTGGTCCATATCCCTACATGCATCGGCGCGGTGGTGATAGCCTTTAACCTGCCGGCGGTGACGGAACTAAAACTTACACCTGATCTTCTTGAGAACATCTTCCTTGGTAACATCACCAAATGGAATGACCCAAAGATCTCTGATGCCAATCCCGGCACAAACCTGCCTGACATGAACATTACAGTTGTTTATCGCTCTGACGGCAGCGGCACAACATATATCTTCAGCGATTATATGTCAAAGGTGAGCCCACGCTGGAACGAACAGATGGGAACCGGCAAGTCACTGAACTGGCCTGCAGGAATAGGTGCCAAAGGCAATCCGGGAGTAGCAGGAACAATAAGCCAGAGCGAAGGTACCATTGGCTATATAGGATTTGAGTATGCCAATGCCCAGAAAATTCCCATGGCCATGCTGCAGAACAGCGCCGGGAATTTTGTAGAGCCTACCCTCGACTCATTCACTGCAGCAGCAGAAACGGAGATGCCGGCAGACACCAGGGTGATGATAACAAACTCACAAAACCCTGCTGCATACCCTATTACCAGCTTCACGTGGATAATAATCTTTAAGGAACAGTCCTACCGGGGTCGTACATCTGAGGTGGCCACAGCAACTGTCAACACAATCAAATGGCTTACCGGTGTCAATGCACAGGCTATTGCAATGAGCGTTCATTATGCTGCATTGCCTCAGAATGCTGCCCAACAGGCTGCAGCAGTGCTGGCTGGCGTAACATTTGAAGGCAACACGATTCTAAAATAGACAGGGATGAGCGGTGACAGGGTCACAAAGACCATCTTATTCGGATCGTCACTGGCAATACTTATCCTCTCTGCCGGGA
>JAQBHM010000392.1:0-5814 GCA_032127795.1 Bacteroidales bacterium
CTCTATTCCATTTGACCTTTTTTCAGCTGCCTTCTACATGCTTAGCAGATACGAGGAATATCTTCCCTTCAGGGCTGACTCTCACGGACGTTTCCCGGGTAAGGAGTCTCTTGCATACCGCGGCGGTTTTCTGAGGCTGCCGGTGGTTGACATTTGGGCCCGCTACCTGGCCAATGCCCTTGTCAGACATTCTCCCGTACTGACTATACGGCATAATGAATACCGCTCATTGCTGACCGTTGATATAGATCAGGCATTTGCTTTTCGCAGCAGGGGATTGCTGCGCACGGTAGGAGGGTTTGTCAGGGGATTAGGAGGTCACAATCCTACTCCCGCAGAAAGACTTCGCACGATGACAGGAAAGGATGATGATCCTTATGACAACTTTGATTACATTGAAAAGACTGCTGGCCGTTATGGCAGTGAGATATTATTCTTTTTCCCAACCGGTGACAAGGGCGAAAATGATCATAACCCGTCTCACAGAGACCAGGACTACATTGAATTAATTAAGAAATACGACGGGCGTTACGGTTCCGGATTGCATCCGTCATACCGTTCTGCGGGCAGCCGGAAGATCCTTCATTCTGAGTCGGAACGGTACAGGAACATCACCGGTCACACTGCTGAAAAGGTCAGGCAACACTGGCTGATGCTTAAGATGCCTGAAACATACCGCCTTTATGAGGAGGCAGGTTTCAGTTCTGACTACAGTATGGGCTTTGCCGACGAACCTGGTTTCAGGGCCGGAATTGCACGTCCTTACATGTTTTATGATCTTGCGAAGGAAAAGATCACAGGACTGACACTGGTGCCTTTTCAGGTTATGGACGGAACACTGAAAAAATATCATGACCTGTCCGTGGAAGAAGCCATCGAAACAGTGAGGGAGCTGATAGCCGTAACACGTAAGACCGGAGGACTCTTCGTCTCAGTCTGGCACAATACTTCGCTCTCCGGGAGAGACGGATGGGAGGGCTGGAGAACAGTTTTTGAAACCACATTATCAGAGCAGCAGAGATGATAGTCTATCTTAGAAATGAAGAGATCGACCGTGATAAATGGGATGGCTGCCTGGCGGAGATGCCGGGAATAAGACCTTATCCGTGGTCATGGTATCTTGACATCATGGCTCCGGGATGGGAAGCTCTTGTTGATGATGACTATGATGCATTGTTTCCTCTGCCTGCTTTCCGAAAGTATGGGTTCAGGTATGTAGCTACCCCGTTGTTCCTTCAGCAGCTGGGGGCCTTTGCTCCTGACGGCGACAGGATCGGCAGAGCCGCAGAGTTCATAAGTTTTATACCTGAATTCTTCAGGCTTGTTGAACTTTCAGTGGGACAGGCGGCTGAAGTGCCGGGTTACAGTATCACTCCACGGACAAACTTTGAACTCAGACTGGCAGATCCGTATGAATCACTGTGGTTCAATTATTCCACTGACTGTCGCAGGAACATTAATATTGCGCACCGGTTTCAGCAGGAGATAGTTAATGATGTGACTCCCCATGAGATCATTGCGCTGTTCAGGAATAATATAGGGAGAAGGGCGGGTGTCATCAGGGAGACAAACTATCGCCGGCTTCATCATCTGATGGATTTGTGCACATCTACGGGGCGCGGCAGGATGGTGGGAGTAAGGTCTCCGAAGGGAAAGCTTCTGTGGGGCATGTTTTTGATTGACACCATGAACCGTATAACACTGCTCTTTACGGCCGGCAGCCGCAAAAGCCGGGAACTGCGTACAGCTTATCACGTTATTGACAGTGTGATCAATGAGAGTGCCGGCAGTGGCAAGACGGTTGATTTTGCCGGCTCCTCAGTACCGTCAATAGCGCTCTTTATGAAATCTTTCGGAGGCATTAAAACAACCTATTACCGGCTGTTCCGTAACACTTTGCCCTGGCCGGTGCGGCTCCTGAAGTAGCAGTTAATCAAGCAATTCTATCTCTTCGTCATATGAATTTACTTCTGTGACCTTCCCGTCATCACAGCGCAGGGTTCTTGCAGGATATTTTTTTATCAGCGACAGTTTATGGGTTGACATGATAACTGCCCTGCCGTTTTCACTTATCCCTTTCATCAGCCTGTGTAACTCATCGGATGTTTCGGGGTCAAGGTTGCCTGTTGGTTCATCAGCAAGGATAATGTCCGGATCATTCAGCAGTGCCCGTGCAATGACCACCCTCTGCTGTTCGCCGCCCGACAGCTGGTGCGGCATTTTAAATCCTTTGGTTTGCAACCCCACTTTTTCAAGCACCTCCTGTATACGTTCTTCCAGCCCGGTTTTAACGCTCCAGCCGGTGGCCCTGAGTGCAAATTCAAGGTTATCATGGACACTCCTGTCTGTGAGTAGCTGGAAATCCTGAAATACAATTCCCAGTTTGCGGCGCAAGCCAGGTATATCACGCTTCTTTAACTTCCGCAGATCATATCCTGCCACCCATCCCTCTCCCTCTGTCAGGGGCAGCTGTCCGTTCAGTGTACGGAACAGGGATGTCTTGCCGCTGCCAACTCTCCCGACGAGATAGAGATATTCTCCCTTTTCGACTTTCAGGTTTACATCAGAAAGAACCAGGTGATCCTGCTGGAAGATTGAGCAACCTTTCAGTTCAATTATTTTATCCAGGGGGTCAACTTCATACATGACAAATACTTTTGACGCAAAATAAGAAAAGAATTAACAATCAATATCAGCGATGTTGATAAAATGAACAATAAAGAGAATTTGCTACTGTTTTATAGTTGTATTTTTACCGCTGATGAAAATGCGCACCGAAAAGAGTGCAAAATATTACTAATGAAATATTTACCTGAGGTATCAGTGCCATGGGTAATTTTTTCATTTGTCAGGGCCAATGAAAAGATAAAGTTATGAACAGAAAGATAGTGATGGTCATTGTTGCTGCAGCCTTTTCTGCAGGTATTGCAGTAAACGGTCAGTCGTCATTTTCAGGAGAAGAGCTGACATCGCTTCTGAACGGGGGATACGAAATGTACAGCAAGGCCAAGTACGCCACTGCTGTGGAGCTCTTTGACAAATGGATTGAAAATGACAACTCCGGCAATCTTCAGCAAAGATCTGATGCTGAATATTATGCGGCATTGTCCTCGATGAGGCTCATGAGTCCTGATGCCGAATACCGGATGGAGCACTTCATCAACACCAATACAGAGAGCCCGCGGCTCAACCAGGCGAAGTTCGAGACCGGATTATACCGCTATCAGCTTCGCAATTACCAGGGGGCAATAGAATGGTTTGAACAGACTGACAGGCTTCAGCTTACCGGCAAGAGCCTCCCGGAATATCTCTTTAAGCTCGGGTATTCACATTACCTGAAGGGAGACAAAAAGAGGGCCATGATGCTCTTTGAGGAGCTGACAGACGTCGATACTGACTATACTTCACCGGCTCTTTATTATCATGCATGCATAGCTTATGAAAATGGTTTTTACCGTACCGCCCTTGATGATTTTGAAAAACTTAGGGGAGACGAGACCTTCGGATCGGTTGTTCCCTTCTATATAGTTCAGATATACTATCTCGACAAGAATTATGACGGGATACTTGAAATGGGTCCCTCGCTTATAGAACAGGCAGGGAAGATGAGAGAGATAGAACTTTACCGTTTTATAGGTGATGCAAACTTTCAGAAAGGCAATTACAGTGAGGCTATTCCTTACCTTGAGAAGTTTACCAAAGACACAAGGCTAAGCGACAGAAATGACAAATATGAACTTGCCTACTGTTATTATCAGACAGGAGACTACCCCAATGCCATTAAGCTTTTTACAGAGGTGGTTGGCAAAAGCGACATACTCACCCAGAATGCATATTATGTGCTCGGCTCATGTTATATGAAGACCGGAGACAAGAAGCGGGCACAGCTGGCCTATTCAGGCGCATCGGGAATGAGCTTCGACAAGACGGTCCAGGAGGAGTCGCTTTTTAATTTTGCAAAGCTGGCATATGAAAACTCCTATTCTCCTTTCGGAGAGGGCATCGAGGCGCTTCACAACTATATAGAGTCTTATCCCGGGTCAGGTCATATTACAGAGGCTTATAACTACCTTGTATCTGCCTACATGAGGCTGAAGAACTACCAGGCTGCCCTCAACTCCCTGGACCGGATAAACATCAAGGACGCAGCGCTCATGGAAACATATCAGAAGGTGGCGTTTTACAGGGGACTGGAGCACTTCAGGAACAAGAGATATTCGGATGCTGTGACAATGTTTGACAAGTCGCTGAAATACAAGGATATGAATCGGGAATTGAGAGCGAGAACAATGTATTGGAGAGGGGAGTCGAATTACAGGCTGAGCAATTGGGAAGCAGCCCGCAATGACTGGGAAATTTACAGGCAGCTGCCTGTGGCAGGGAGCGGTGACGAACAGAATCTTATAGACTATAACCTTGGTTATATCTACTATAACAGCAAGGATTACGCCAGGGCACTTCAGCTGTTCCTTGCTTTCAACGAGAGGATTGATCAGTCAATTCGCTCGGATATTGCTTTTGATACCCGTAACAGGATAGCTGACTGCTATTATATAGCAGCAGACTATCCTAATGCAATCATCTTTTATAACAAGGTGATAGACTTTGCCAAGCAGGATGCCGACTATGCCATGTTCCAGAAGGGATTTGCCCAGGGGTTGAATAATAATAACGCCGGCAAGGTTGTCACCCTGACCACCTTGATAGAAAAATATAACAAATCGGCATATGTTCCTAATGCACTGTTTGAACGGGGGAGGGCATATGTCGCCCTGGGACAGCCTGAAAAAGGGGAAGCTGATTTCAATAACCTGATAGCATGGCACACCAGCAGTCAGTATGTTCCGCCGTCAATGGTTCAGCTGGGCCTTATCTACTACAATGCAGGTGACAACCGGCGTGCGATAAGCCAGTTCAGAAAGGTGGTTGAAAATTACCGCTCGACCCCTGAAGCACGAAATGCCATCACCGGTTTGCGGAATGCTTATACCGAGCTGGATGAGGTTGAGGAATATTTTGCCTATATGAGATCTGTTGAGGGCTTCGGAGACATTGAGGCCTCAACGCGAGACTCAATGATATATGTTTCCGGTGAGAACCAGTATATTAAGGGTAACTGTGACAAGGCCATTCAAACATTTCGCAGTTATCTCAATGATTTCCCTGCCGGGAGCTTTGCCACCAATGCCCGCTTCTATCTTGCCGACTGCCTGAACAGGGCCGGCAGTGTTGATGAAGCCCTGGAACTGTACGGCAGCGTTATCAGTGTAGGCAATAACCAGTTTATGGAGCAGTCGCTTCTTGCTGCTGCCTCAATTACTTACGGCAAGGGAGATTTTTCAAGGGCATACAAGCTGTATGAGGATCTCAGCCTGGAGGCATCTACTCCGGAGAATGAGATGTATTCATACCTGGGAATGATGAGGGCAGCACGTAAAACTGAGAATCATGAAAAGACCATTGCTGCTGCAGACAGGGTGCTGGAGTCTGACAGACTGACAGAAGAACTTGCCCGTGAGGCTACCTTCCTGACAGCCAAATCGAACCAGGCGCTGGGTAATGATGAAGAGGCACTTGATGACTACCGAAGGGTTGCTTCTGAAGTCTCCACGATATACGGTGCCGAGTCAAAATACCATGTTGCGGAGCTGCTTTTTGCATCCGGAAAGATTGATGAAGCTGCCCGGGAGGTCAATGCATTTATAGATATGAAATCGCCACATGCATACTGGACCGGCAAGGTCTTTATCCTGCTCTCTGACATAGCCGTCAGGAATGGTGACCTCTTTCAGGCCAAGGCCACGCTGCAGAGCC
>JAQBHM010000393.1:0-6238 GCA_032127795.1 Bacteroidales bacterium
ATTCCTCCCATTGCCGGATTACAAGACATCTGTGCCAGCTTCGTCATATCCATAGTAATCAGAAGTGTTTTAGCCCCCATAACAGCTGCTGCATGAGCAGCTTCACATCCTGCATGTCCGCCGCCAACAACAATAATATCATACCTGAAACTCATTCTGCTTCTGTCAGCGCAAGATACATGTCTTCTCTCTCCCTCATAATATTACGCTCTCTTTCCTCTGAATCACGGTAACCGCACAGATGCAAAAAACCGTGGAATATCACTCTCCTCGTTTCACTCTTCAGGGTTGTGCTCAACAATACAGTATTCTCCCGTATTCTGTCAACGCTTATATAAATTTCACCGTTTACGCTCTTTCCCTCAGAGTAGTCAAAAGTAATTATATCTGTCAGGTAATCATGTTTCAGAAATTCGCGATTAATTTCGAGAAGCTTCTCGTCGGTGGTAAAAATGATTGCAACAGAACCGCCCTTTCTTCCTGCGTCCTTGATGATCCTCGCGATTGTCGCTTTTATCCTTTTACTCTCCCTTATCCTGAATCCGTCAATATCGTAATGAAATTCTATCCTCAATCTTTCAGTATTTAAATTTCATTCTTACTTCATTTCCTGATTCATTAAAATCAAGAAAATCGGTCAGGTTTCGCATTAAAAAAACTCCTCTTCCGTGCAGATTCTCTATATTCTCCGGCTTTGTCGGATCTGGTAGGGTATCGTACTCAAAACCCTTGCCCTCATCTGTTACCGTCACTTCAAACAGATTCCCATCTGCTGAAATTTCAACGGTAACGTGTTTTCTTATATCGGCTTTGTTTCCATGAATAATAGCATTATTTACAGCCTCAACCGTTGACACCAGAATCTTTCCGTATACGTCATCAGAAACACCAAGACGCTTTGACAGTGTGTCAACCATGTTCTCAATTATGGTTAAGTTTTCTATATCAGACTGTATGGTTATCTTTTCAATCATAACAGCGTCATTTTAGATATCCCTTTTTAGCATTATACTCAATGTTTTCAACAAAGTTACTTTTTTACAAGCCAAATCTCAGGATTAAGCTTTGATTTTTCTTCATATACCATGAACTTCAAGACCGCTTTATTTCCATCATTTGCATCAGTAAAGACATCTCCTATTTCCTGGCCTGTATTAATGTTCTCGCCACTTTTTATTTTCAAATTTACCAGGTTTTGATATACAGTAAGGTATTTCCCATGTCTTAGAATAACTGCCATATTTGCTCCTGAAATAGCAAATATCCTCACTACCTGCCCTTTAAATACTGCCTTGACCCTCGTATTTCCGCTCGATGTAATTTCAATTCCGATATTATCTTCTGTCACCCTGGGTAATACCGGGTGCGGTTGTAACCCAAAATGTCCGGTAATAATTCCTTTCTCCACCGGCCAGGGCAATCTCCCTCTGTTCTCTCCGAACGAATCCCCCACCAGTTTCATTTCGCTGCTCATCGGAGTCGTTAAGCTCTTAACTCTTTCTTCTTCTATAAGCCTTGCTATTTCTGCTTCTATTTTCTTCGCAACCCGCTTTTTCTCATCCAGCTCCTGTTTTAGCTGCTTCTCCTTCCTGGATAATGTCGTTACCAGCCTTTCCTTCTTATCCTGTTCACCCTTAAGTATTTGTTTCTGCCTTTCTTCCTTTCTCTTAAGGTCATTGATGCTCGTCATATCTGATTCAAGCTTCAACCTTGTCGTCTGAAGTTCATAATATATCTCATTTATGAGCTCAGCCTCATTTCTTCTGTACCTGGCAACCTGCTGTATATACTTAAGTCTTTTATATCCCTGGTTGAAGTCTGTTGATGAAAGAATAAACGCTACAGCGGGAGTCCCCTTTGTTGCTATGTATGCGTTGCCAATTGCTCTTCCATACTCCTCCTTGAGTGTTGCAAGATCATCCTCCATTATATCACCTGCAATCCTGTTGAGAGAGATCCTGTATTGCAGCAGGCTGATTTCCTCACCGTATTCATTTATTATTTTCTCCCTCAATGTAAGCTTCTTGCCTATTACTCTGAGTTCATTCAGATTTTCCTTTCTCTCCGTTGCCGTGTTTTTTAATAACCTGTCAACATATTCAATTTCCTCGAGGTTTTTCTTGCGTATGTTTTCCAATTCGCTCCGACTTTGTGCCGTGCAAACCATATATAAAGAAAACATTAACAGCATTATTAAAGACCTGGCGTTCATAGTCTCTCTCTCCGGTATCGGGGTAACACAAATTCAATCTTATCACTGAATCCTATTTCCATATCAGTGATATTAATTTTCACGTGGAACATTTTCTCTTTCCCGTCTATTTCTATTGTTGAGGGAAACACCTTCCCACGGCTTTCCTTAAAGTTATTAAATCTCAACGAATACAATAGCCTTCCGTCCTGCGTTCCAATATTCTCCCACGTTATTTTACGTTCATTTTTATTAACAGCTATATCGCTAACATAATCCCCGTAAGAGTATCTCGTTACTATTTCATTCGCCGAAGATTTTGTGCTTTCTTTTAAAATAAGCTGTTCCGGCATATCTCCAAAAATGATCCCTATTATCTCTTTTGGCATCCCGGCTTTATGTAACATTGCCTCCCGGCTTCCGGCCATAATAACTCTTTCCATGCGGTTTACCACAAAGACAGAGTCTTCAACAGATATAACCCTTGCCAGCTCTATTCCCAGCGGACCTTTGACCGACGCCATAAAATCACCCTTATTGTTAACCTTTGCTATGAGTGTTACGCTGCCCTCCGTAGGCGTGCCCTCGAACCGGATATTTGCCCTTCTGATAATAAATCCTTTTCCTGCAATGTTAAAATCCTTTACAGACTCTCCCAGTGTCAGATTACCCTTATTCCTGTGTTCCCCCTCACGTTCAATTCCAGATCGTCTTCTGGTTGAAGTACATGATTCCAACACCGTTAGCAAAACAAACAGCAATATTATTCCTTGTTGGCTTCTCCGCATAATTCTATTTCCCTGATAAGGTATTGCCTGGAACCATCCGCTTCCAGTGCCTTTCTCCAAAACTCCACAGCCTCCCCACATTTGGACAGTGCTTTCAGTATATATCCCATGTGTTCCAGAATTTCAGAATCTTTCTTTTCCGAATTCTTCATTATTTCCTTCATAATATCATAAGCTTCTTTGTTCTTACCTGTCTTGTAAAGCACCCAGGCGTACGTATCCTGATATGTCGGATTTGTCCCTTCGACTTCCATGACCCTTTCTATCATTTTTAGTGCCTTTGGTAGTTCGCTACCGTTTTCTGCAAGGAAATATGCATAATTATTCAGCAATACAATATCATTTGGATTAATACTGAGTGCTTCTTCAAGATATTTGAATGCCCCCTGAAAATCTTTCATCCGGTACTTAAGATCTCCCATCATCGACAATATCTGCAGTTTTATCTGGTTGTCATTCCCTGCCAGAATCATTGCCTTCTTCAGTTCAGCCTCAGCTATCTCATATTTTTTAAGCTCCATTGCACCTACGGCATAATATACTTTTCCCAATATGCTCCTGTTGTTTTCAGTCGCATAACCCGAAGCAATTGAATACAGTTTCTCAAACTCCTCGTTCCCTGCATAAAGTAAAATCAATCTTTCCTTAAGAAAATAACCAGGCTTAATCCTTTCCAGCAACTTTTCATATTGCAAAATTGCATCTTCTATTCTCCCCTGCTCTTCATACATTGACGGTCTTAATGCTACCACCTCTTCGTCATTTGGAAACTGGCCCTCAAGAGAAATCATGTTTATTTCCAATGCCTTGCTTTGTGATTCGAGATAGGCAGAATCCAGAACGAGATCTCTTATAAGTGCTACTTTTCGCTCACGCTCTATTTCGCTGCTCTTTATTACAGAGCTCAGGAACGCCGAAGCGCCAGCATACTCTTTCTTGTTTACCAGGCTTGCCAATACAAGTAGTTGTGATTCAGCGTCTTCGGGGCTTTCTCTAATAATCCTTGCATATATGCTGTCACTTTTCTCGTTCTCCCCGGCTTCTGAATAAATATTTGCCAACAGCGCCCTATACCTGATCTCCTGTGGAAATTTTTCTACCAGTGAGCGGGTTCTTTCGGCAGCCGTTAAATATTTCTTCTCTTCCAGTAGTCGCGATATCAGAATCATATACATCTGCTCATCGAGCAAGCCTGCCTTATCCAGTATCTGGAACAATGAATCCGCCCTCTCAATCTCTCCTTTCTCATAATATAGTCCGGCCAGCGCCATATAAACTTCCATCGCACCCTGATCAGCATTCAGCGCTCTTTGAAAATATACAATCGCTGAATCTTTTCTTTCATACTGAGTAAACAGAGACGCACAGGCCAATTGATACCAGTAATTATTCACGTCAAGGTTTGCCGCTTTTGAGGCATATGAAAGGGCCTTGTTTTGCTCACCCATGCCTGCATATATCTGTGCCAATTCAAAATAAGGGACACTTCTTTTTTTGTCTATCTCAATACATTTTTCAAATAGCACTGTTGCCTGTCCTGTTTCACCTACATATTTCTGTCTTATTGCCTCAGATAATACATAATCGTATTTCCCGTCGCCCTGCATCTCCCGCGAATGAGCAGTTGACAACCCCGTTGTTTTCCTGGAACAACCGATTACAACCATAACAGCAATACATCCTAATAGTATCTTTCTCATTTTCTTCCTGAATGACCGAACCCGCCGGCACCTCTTTTTGTCTCTTCTATTTCTTCCACCTGTATGAGCTCCACCTTTTCATATTTCGCAACCACCATCTGAGCTATGCGGTCTCCGTCATTTATAACAAACTCATCCGCCGACATGTTAACAAGTATAACCCCTATTTCTCCCCTGTAGTCAGAATCAATAGTTCCGGGTGTATTTAAAATAGATATCCCATTCTTTAATGCCAGGCCGCTTCGGGGCCTGATTTGAGCTTCAAACCCGTCAGGAATCTCTATGAAAAGACCTGTTTTAACCATTTTCCTTTCTCCCGGCCTCAATACCATTCCTTCTTCAAGGTTTGCCCTGAGATCCATGCCTGCTGAATGCTCGGTCTCATATGCAGGAAGCTTGTGTTGTGACCTGTTTACTATCCGTACCTTCACACTCTTCTCCTTATTAATGATGAAAAAAATCTGTCTTTCCTTTCTGCCAGAATACAGAACAACGAAAGCAGAACCGTATCTATTGCAATATTAAGTAGCATATTTCCCGTGGTTGCAAGTTTTGAAACTAAAATTATCAATATTGCAACTACTATGTATAGTGTAAGTTTTCCTACTTCATATTTAATCGGGTAATATTTCAGTCCCACAAAATAAGAAACCAGAACCATTGAAAGGTAACAGGCAACATGTGACCAGGCTGCTGCAATATAACCAAATCGCGGAACGAATATAACATTGCCGGCAATTGTTACAACCGCCCCCAGAATTGTGATCCATGCTCCGTATATTGTCTTGTCATCAACCTTATACCATATGCTCTGGTTTATAAATATCCCCAGTAAAAGGTATCCCATGCTTACTATCGGCACTACTATCAGTGACTCTCTGAATACAGGTCCGATAATGACCTGCAGGGCCTCTATATAGAGGTTTATTACAAGAAAAAGAACAAGGCCTGTTATCACAAAATACTTCATTGTGAGCGCATATGTCTCTTTGGCATCATGTTTTCCGGCTTTCTCGAAGAAAAAGGGCTCAGCTGCAAACCTGTACATCTGAATGAATAACGACATCAGCACGCCCACCTTGAATCCGGCTCCATACAGTCCTACCATAGAAAGACCTTCAGGTCCACCAATTAATCTCCTCAGCAGTATCTTGTCAAGTACTTCATTCAGAGACCCCGCCATACCTCCAATCAGAAGGGGCCAGCTGTAGGCGAGCATCTTTGAAAACAGCTTCCTGTCAAAAACCGGCTTGATCCTCAGTATGAACGGTGTCAGGCACAGCAGTGTAACGGCTGATCCTGCCAGGTTTGCTACAAAAACATAACCCACCCTGAAATCGGGATTGTAAATTTTAAGTATCCATTCACCACCGCCCTCCAGTATTTTAGGTGCCCATCTTAAAAAGAAAAAGACAAGAGTAACCGTAACCAGAACATTAATAATCTTCAATACACTGAATACCAATGGCCTGTTGTGCCCTCTCAGATAAGCAAAGGGTATTGATGCGAAGGCATCAATAGCGACAATCCAGGCAAACATTTTTATGTACTCCGGGTGG
>JAQBHM010000394.1:0-3284 GCA_032127795.1 Bacteroidales bacterium
AGGTGCCTAACGGTTCAATTACTCCCGTGAGAAGTGAATTATATGTGGCATCGGCTCCAAATTCGATTTTATGCTTTGCTGAGGGATTGTATAAGAAATCTGCCCGCAGAATCTTTTGATTGAACTCATAGTTCATTGAACTGTAGTAGGTAGAGTCATTATTCATGTCAGACTGATACCTGTAATTGCTTACAATGCCAAAAACCTGGGCTGACAGCTGTGGATTAAAAAAGTGCTCCCATTTAAGAGTTAATGCCCTGTTTCCGTAATTAAAAGCGCGTTCCCGGTAATAGTCAAATTTGTCATTGCTGAGATAACCTGATAATGACAGTGTATTCTTTTCATTTATCTCACTTTTAATCATCCCCTGGATATCATAGAAGCCTGCCTTGCTTTTGCTGAGCCTGTAATCCTTAAGGAGGCCCAGGATCCAGTCAGAATATGTGGCCCTGGTGCCAAGAATAAAGGTTCCGTTTATTTTATCTACAGGCCCCTCTGCCATTATCCTTCCCGTCACGGGGCTTATTCCACCGCTAACCTTAATCTTCTCGCGGTTACCTTCTGCAGGAGTAATCTCCATTACTGATGAAAGCCTGCCACCGTATTTTGCCGGCATCCCGCTTTTATAAAGAGTTACATCCGAAACAAGATCAGAATTGAAGGCGGAAAAGAAGCCAAAAAAATGGGAAGTATTTATAATGGGTGCATTGTTCAGGAAGACGAGATTCTGATCAGTGCTGCCACCACGCACATTAAATCCGGCTGAGGCCTCTCCTACCGTCTGAACTCCCGGCAACAGTAAAGAACTCTTTAGCACATCCGCTTCACCCAATCCCATCGGGATCTGTCTGAGCATTTTAAGATTTATTTTTTCAATACCGGTCCTGACGTCTCTTACGGAGTTGCTTCTGTTTCCTGTCACTACAACTGCTTCAACTTCGTTTGTACTTTCATCCATCTCAACATTGAGCACACCGTCTGAATATATCTGGATATTTCGCCTGGCATTCTGCATGCCTATCATCCTGTATTCCACCTGGTACTGACCTTTGGGAATTGACAGGGCATAAGCCCCATGCTCATTGGTCATAGCTCCTGCCTTCAGCTTTTCAACATAAACAATCACTCCGTTTACAGGCTTGCCGTCCTCTGTACTGATTACAGTGCCCGATAGCACGGCCACACCGGACTTGCTGCCGGATGCAGGCTGCCCTATCCTGAAGATCCTGTATTCATCGCTGATTTTGCTCTTTTTCTCCTTTATCGCAGGCAGCAGATATTCAGAGGTGTCACTTTTCATACGGCGACTTTCAAGATACCCCAGGTATTCAGTGCTAAAATTGGTCTTAACAGAATAATCTTTTGAAATGATGACCTGGTTCTCATCTGTAATTATAAAAGAAAATCCTTCCTTATTGAGAACCTGTTCAAGTAATTCTCTGACAGAAGCATTTGTAAGATTTACGCTGACAACAAGAGAGTCAACCCATGTATCAGGGTAATAAAACTTATAGGGGACAATATTTTCAAGGGTGTCGGCAAGATCCCTGAAAAGTATGCTGTCAAACCTGACAGTGATATTATTGTCCTGACCCCTGGCGGACAATTGAGTCATGAGAAAGGCTCCTATTATCAGCCCTTTTCTTATCCAGCTACCTGGTTGTTGTCTGAAGGCTTTCATAGAATCTTAAAATTTCCGCTATCTGTTTTTTATCTGCCCTTCGAAGCCTGATCTGCCTCTCACGAATAAATTTCCTTATTTCGTCTGATGAATTGCCGAACAATCTGAGGAACTGTTCTTTCGGTCCAATCTGTGCAACCTGATCTGCTATCAGGACATAACCTGCGGGAGTGTAAGTATATCTGTCCATCCCCTCCGATATCATAAATGATGACACATGCTTGATCAGGTATTTGCATACTCCGTCATAAACAACCTCATAATAACCTTCCTTAAGATCGGGCCTATTCTCAAAGTACCTGAAAGTAAGAGAATCATGTTTAAAGTAAAGATCAAAACGGCTTATATTGTCACTGTTGAGAGCCACTTCGCACACTTTGTTGTTTAATATCAGGTTTCTGTCCGTTAAGATCACCTGGTCAGTATAAGTATCATAATTCAAATCGATATCCCTGATTTTTCTGCCATGTGATATTAACGAAGCTGATCGCTCCTCTTCAAAACGTAAAAGCGGATTGTCAACCGATTGAAAAAAGTACCTGATATAATCTCTGCCGTTTATGAAATCTTTCCCGGCGCCGGTGTTGAAAATGTAAAGACTGTCAAGATAATTCAGCTGCTCATTTTCTATTTTCATGAAAAGGTCCTTGTTGTCAGACCTGGTCAACTGAAGACTCTGCTGGGCCTGTAGATCATAAGAAGCCAAAATCAGAATTAAAACCGTAATTATTTTTATCATTTGCATTTAGGCCAGGAATACGAGATTCGAAATAACGAATTTTATCCTTAAGATCAGTACCTGAAGCCAATTTTTATCCCAAATAATATTAATCTCATCCGGGGATATTCTTCTATTAATGTTATTTTTGTCACTTCCGGAATATAAATGGGAAAAATGAACTTAATATATTTCTATCTGGCATGATTGGGAAAAGGACCATTTACCTTGTATGTATCTGTGCGGCTATTACCCTTTGTACATGTATTGACCCATTTTATCCGAAGCTTGATAAATATCAGTCGTTGCTTGTGGTAGATGGCCTTTTGACCGACGAGAATGCATCATATTATGTAAAACTCTCCCAAACGACTGAAACACAAAGGGAGGCGCCATTAAAGGTCACCGGAGCTATGGTGTCAGTAAGAGATGACCTTGGCAATAATGCAATTCTCGAAGAGGTATCAGAAGGTTTGTATAAATCTGACAGTCTGACATTTACAGGCACAATAGGCAGAACATATACACTTTACATAAGGACGGATGAGGGTAAGGAGTACGAATCTGAGCCATGTAAATTGTCAGAAGGAACTGATATTGACACCATAACCTATGCCAAGGATAAGGTTACCCTTGATGACGGGGAGATCGAGGAGGGATTGAGAATTTATATTGATTCAAAAGACCCTAAAGAGAACAAATTCTTCAGGTGGGATTATGAAGAGTGGTGGAAATTCAAGATCCCCTACCCTGTTGACTATGTCTACATTGATCAATCGAACATAGTTAAAATCCCCAGGGAAAATGACATCTGTTGGAAAAACAGAAGATCGGATGAGATAATAATTCAGGCGGGTGAAACAGAGAACTTCGGTGCTATAACAG
>JAQBHM010000395.1:0-6303 GCA_032127795.1 Bacteroidales bacterium
ACAGGTGTCTGTGCAACCGCGGTACGTAAATTCAACCAGCTTGCAGCAGGCAAAACAAACACAGTGGTGCTCGCCATCACCAAGGATCTCCCGTTTGCCCACGGCCGTTTTTGCACTACAGAGGGTATAACAAATGTGACAACCCTCTCAGGATTCCGCGATGATTATTTCGGCAAAGCTTACGGTGTTGAAATAATTGACGGTCCGTTTGAAGGATTATATGCCCGTTCTGTTGTTGTATTGGACGAAAACGGCTTCGTAAAATATACTGAACTGGTTCCTGAGACGGTTAATGAGCCTGATTATGATAAAGCCCTGGCGGCCCTCTGATCAGAAACTCTCTTTCACTGATTTTTTGTATTTTTGCTTTCCCTCATTCAGGAAGGCAGTATGAATTTTTCACAGATACCCGGACAAAAAGCCATCATTGACAGGCTGCGAACCTCCGTGGCTGAACAGCGTGTCAGCCACGCTCTCCTTTTCTATGGTCCTGAGGGGAGCGGTAAGTTTGGGATTGCTCTTGCCTTTGCCCGTTTTATAAGTTGTGAAAACCGTACCTCAGAAGACGGATGTGGTGTATGCCCCTCGTGCGTCAAATATGATAAGCTGATACATCCTGACCTCCATTTTGTGTTTCCGGTTATAAAAAAGAAATCAGGGACCGAACCGGTAAGTGACACCTTCATCGCACAGTGGCGCAAAATGGTTCTCAGCTCACCTTACTTCGCACTGAATACCTGGACTGAGGCTATGGAAGTCGCCAATGAGCAGGCAATAATCCCGGTTGCAGAAGCTGCAGAGATAGTAAGAAAATTAAACCTGAAGTCGTTCGAGTCTGACTTCAAGATCATGATCATCTGGCTTCCTGAAAAGATGAATGCTGAGACGGCCAACAAACTGCTGAAGATGATAGAAGAGCCTCCGGCAAAGACACTTTTCATCCTCGTCTCAGAGGAGGATGACAAACTCCTTCCCACCATAATGTCAAGATGCCAGCCGGTGAGGATCCCCTCCATTGCCAGGGAAGAGATGAGCCTCTTCCTTGAAAAAAACTACGGGGTCAACGAAAAAGATGCTGCAGAGATTGCTGTTATAGCCAACGGCAACATGGTGAGGGCTATTGAACTCGCCCGTGATGCTGACAGCTCGTCGCAGCATCTTGAACGTTTTATAACTCTTATGCGTACTGCCTATAAACGTGATTCACAGGCCCTGGTATCATGGTCTGAAGAGACTGCGGCACTTGGACGTGAGAGACAAAAGGGATTTCTCACCTATGCACTGCGGCTGATACGTGAAAACTTTATTCTGAATTACCAGGGCAATGAGCACAGGCTTGTCTATCTCACCGCCGGTGAGGCTGGCTTTTCTGAGAAATTTCACCCGTTCATCAATGACAGGAACATCCATGCCCTTGACAGGGAGTTTAACCTTGCATTTGCACATGTTGAGAGTAACGGAAATACCAAAATGATTTTTCTTGACCTGGCACTGAAGACTATGAGACTCATAGGGTAACTCAGCCTTGCGGTTGATAATCCGTCTAATATTTCTAAATTTGCAGTCACGACTGATATGACAAACGAAGATATCCCGATACCGGAAAGCGAGGAGCTCCACCGGCCTGAAACAAAATACAAATGCGGCGAGAACAAGCTTGATGAGTTCAACTGGCTCGCCGGACTCCCCTATGATCCGCGTTTTAACGAGGTGGTGGAGGTGCGTTTCAAAAACACCCGCAAAGGCTTTTACCGCAATATTAATGATCTGAAACTTGAACAGGGTGACATTGTTGCCGTTGAGGCCTCTCCGGGCCATGATATAGGCAGGATATCCATGACCGGATTCCTTGTCCTGGACCAGTTGAAGAAACTGAAGGTGAAACCGGTGGCGGATGAACTGAAGAAGGTATACCGCAAGGCCAAGCCTGTTGATCTCCAGAAGTGGGAGGAGGCAAAAAAACTTGAGGTGCACACCATGCTCAGATCAAGAAAAATTGCTGAAGAACTCGGCCTCAATATGAAGATCGGAGATGTCGAATACCAGGGAGACAAAACCAAGGCTATCTTCTATTATCTTGCTGATGAGAGAGTTGATTTCAGACAGCTGATAAAGGTCCTGGCCGATGAGTTTCGCATTCGTATAGAAATGCGGCAGATAGGAGCGCGGCAGGAGGCAGGAAGAATAGGCGGCATAGGAACCTGCGGGCGCGAATTGTGCTGCTCCACACATGTGACAAACTTCATATCTGTTACTACAACACATGCCCGTTACCAGGACCTGTCACTGAACCCCCAGAAGCTGGCGGGTCAGTGCGGTAAGCTGAAGTGCTGTCTAAACTTTGAGCTTGACAGCTATATCGATGCCCAGAAAGAGTTTCCTCACAGAGAGATACCTCTGGAACTCTCAGACGGTACAGCCTTTTTTCAGAAGATGGAAGTGCATAAAGGCATTTACTGGTATTCATCAGACCAGCGCATGGCTGTAAACCTGACCCCGGTCCCGGTGGCAAGGGTACGTGAGATACAGCAACTCAACAGAAAAGGTGTCAAACCAGATAAACTGTTAGTACAATCAGAAAGTATGCCCCGTGACACCGGAAGTGATCTTCTGCTACAAAACAGCGGATTATCACGCTTCGAATCGAAGAGCTCCGGCAGGGAGCAGAGGGGAAGAAGAAGACCGCAACGCAGAAGGAATGAAAGAAATCAGTAGAAAATCGGTTTTCCCTGCTCTGCTGGCCATTATCCTTATCTCCGCCTGCAGCAGAAATACATTGTACAGTGATGTGGTAAAAATGAAGAATGCTCAGTGGAGCATGTATGATGCCGCCAATTTCTCATGCCCTGTAAGTGATACTACAGAGATATACAACGTAAGTCTGTCAGTGCGTACTTCCTCAGAATATCCCTATCGCAACCTCTTTCTCTTTGTGATAACAACATTCCCTGCAGGGACAACGGTAACTGATACAATCCAGGGAATGCTGACCGATGAGAAAGGTGAATGGATAGGTAAAGGCGCCGGTGATATCCGCGAAGTAACAATACCCTATAAATCCAATATTTACTTCCCGGAAAAGGGAGAATATCACTTCAGGGTGATTCAGGGAATGAGAGATACCGTGCTTGAAGGAGTATATGATATTGGAATGAAGATATCATCTGTTTCAAAATAATTAAATCTTCACCTCCATTGGGAAAAAATAAACTTGCAAGGTGGGCTGAGATGAAAGGCTATGAGCATGTCATTGAGCCGCCTTTTGCTGATGTATTTCAAAAAGACCATGAGCTTAAAGGGAAATGGAACAGCGAGTGGTTTGAAAACTCCAGTCCGATAGTGCTGGAACTGGGCTGCGGAAAAGGAGAATACACAGTAGGGCTGGCTGAACGGTACCCTGAAAAAAACTTCATCGGCATTGACATTAAGGGAGCCAGAATGTGGAGAGGAGCCAGGGAGACACATCAGAAACAACTGCCTAACGTTACTTTTCTCAGGACACGCATTGAGTTCATAACCTCCTTTTTTGCTCCCGGCGAAGTCGATGAGATATGGCTTACATTTCCTGACCCCCAGCTTAAGAGAAAACGCGAGAAGAAGAGGCTTACCGGGCCCGTATTCATGAACCTCTACCGGAGAATCATGAAAGATGACGGCACCGTGCACCTGAAGACAGACAGCAGAGACCTTTATGACTATACCCTCTCTCTGGCACTTGTAAACTGTTTTGGCTTAATCACCTCTGTGACCGACCTTTACACTGACATGCCGGAAGACCCCATGCTGTCAATACGCACACACTATGAGAAACTATTCCTGAGCCAGGGGATTCCCATAACATACCTCTCATTCAGAATTAAAAATGAAAAAGAGATCATCAGCCCGGGGCAGGGGTGAAAATGAGGGTTTTTTCAGCCTTGTCTGCGAAGTGACCCGTTTGATACCCCGGGGGCGCATCACTTCATACGGGGCCATTGCCCGCTACCTTGGCTCCGGCCGCTCAGCACGCATGGTGGGTTGGGCCCTCAACTCATCACATACAAATCCGGATTTTATACCTGCACACAGAGTGGTTAACCGTAACGGAATGCTGACCGGCAAACATCACTTCGGAAACTCCTCAACCATGCAACAACTTCTTGAAAATGAGGGATTCACCGTGGAAGACGATTGCGTTATGGATTTCAGGGAGAAGTTCTGGGACCCCTCCCTTGAACTTTAAACTCCCGGCAATGTTTTATAACTGACAACCGTAACTGTTAATGAATCAGGTTAATCAGAACCATTTTAAATAAACTCATGTATACAAAAGAACAGGTAATAACAGCACTGAGACAGGTAAATCATCCTGAAAAGGGAAATGACATAGTCTCCCTTGGCATAGTTGGTGAAGTGGAAATAACAGGTGAAGGTATCAGGCTTGTACTGACCCCGGAAAAGTCTAATGATCCCTTTTTGTCATCTTTAAAAAGCCTTTGTGTGAGAGCTGTAAAAGAGACCCTTGGAGCAGAGGCCGTGATAACCTCAATAGATATAAATCCGAAAATAGTTGTGGGTAAAAAGGAGGCTCCCCAAAGAGAGGTCCTTCCAGGCGTGAAAAATATTATTGCCGTCTCTTCAGGGAAGGGAGGCGTGGGCAAATCAACCGTTGCCGTTAACCTGGCGGTGGCGCTGGCGCGCAAGGGTTATGCCACCGGCCTGCTTGACGCAGATATATTCGGACCATCAGTTCCCAAGATGTTTAATGCTGAGAGTCATAAGCCTGATATGATTAAGAAGGATGGAAAAGACCTGATACTTCCGCTTGAAAAATACGGTGTTAAGGTTCTCTCTATCGGTTTCTTTGTCAAGGATTCTGAGGCAGTAATCTGGCGCGGCCCTATGGCCAGCAGCTTCCTGAAACAGCTTATAAGCCAGAGTGAATGGGGTGATCTTGACTATCTGATATTTGACCTGCCACCCGGAACCAGTGACATTCACCTCACCCTGGTGCAGGAGGTGCCGGTTACGGGTGCCATTGTTGTGACAACACCCCAGGAAGTAGCCCTGGCAGATGCCCGCAAAGGTATTGCTATGTTCCGCAGTGAAAGTATTAATGTGCCTGTAATTGGTCTTGTTGAGAATATGTCATTTTTTATTGCCCCGGAACTGCCCGGAAGAAGATACTATATCTTCGGAAAAGAAGGAGGGAGAAGGCTGGCAGAAGAATCAGGAACCCTGCTGCTGGGACAGATACCTATTGTGGAAAAAATCTGTGACGGCGGTGATGCAGGCACACCCGTTGCCCTGGGCGACAAGGAGACGGGAACCGCCTTCATGGATCTTGCCGATGCCGTGGTCAGGCAGGTGGAAAAACGCAATGCTGAACAGCCACCTACCAAAACCGTTCAGATGAAGTAACCGTTGAGCTTCTGCCGGACCGGCACTGAATTTTGCCTCTTTTTATTACCTTTGAATACTTTAATCAGCCCTGTGCAGTTATAGTATAAACCTTGTTTATTGACATCACGGCGCCTATCATATAATGTCGCGTTGACGCTGGTGCTCTCCGCACTCATTGCCGGCTGCTCGGTAGAGAAAAACACCGGAGCAAGCCGCTTTTACCATTCCCTTATCTCAAAATACAATATTTACTTCAATGGCTATGAAGCATATAAAGCAGGCACAGCCAAAATAATATCCTCACACCGTGACGATTACAGCTCTCTCCTTCCCGTCTTCGAATATACCACTCCCGAAGCGGCCAGCGTGTCAGGAGCTGATATGGAAAGAGCCATTCAGAAAGCCTCAAAACTCATAGCCCTTTACTCTATCACAGCAAAACCCGAAGAAAAAAAACGCGGTGAAAGAACCCCGGCAGATGAGACATTTTATAACAGGAGAGAATATAACCAGTATGTGGATGACTCTTACCTCCTGATGGCTAAGGCTCAGTTTCATCAGAAGAATTTCAGGGGTGCAAGGGCTACCCTTTCGTATAACCTGGGGCTCACCACTGACCCTGACATCACAAAGGAGTCTGCAGTATGGATGGCTCGAATATATACCGAGGAAGGCAACTACCAGGAGGCTGAACGACAGCTTAAGGGCATCAGTGATCTTGAAGGCTCCTCCCTTGCATTAAAGGCAATGGCCTATGCAACTTCGGCGGATATTGCCCTGCGGCAGAAAAAGTACGGTGAAGCAATAGAATATCTCACCGCAGCAATTGAAAACAGCAATGACAAACACACAAGGGTCCGTCTAACATATCTTCTTGCACAGACTTGCGGGGAGGGAGGAGAAGATGCTCTGTCAACGAAA
>JAQBHM010000396.1:0-2618 GCA_032127795.1 Bacteroidales bacterium
AAGTGATGTCTGAGTTATATGCTTTGCGCCGGGCTGCGGAGTTGGGTTCATGTTTGTCAATGCAATCAACTGACAGGCCGTGAAACTCATAGAGCGGGCCCATCCATTCCGAGTCTCGTTTTGACAGGTAATCATTAACTGTAACAATATGCACTCCACGCCCGGCAAGTGCATTCAGGAATACCGGGAGAGTTGCCACGAGGGTCTTTCCCTCGCCTGTTGCCATCTCGGCTATCTTGCCCTTGTGGAGCGCTACGCCTCCTATAAGCTGGACATCATAGTGAACCATATCCCAGAGAATCTCATTGCCTCCGGCCTGCCAGCGGTTTTTCCAGAATGCCTTGTCACCCGTAATTGTAATTGAAGGCCTTGTGGCAGCGAGATCACGGTCCCAGTCCCTGGCTGTTACCTCCAGTACGTCATTCTCTTTAAAACGGCGTGCCGTCTCCTTCATTATTGCAAATGCGTGTGGCAAAACCTCGTCCAGTTTCTCTTCAATCCGCACTAGTATCTGCTTGTCAATCTTGTCAATCTTATTATATATCTCCTCCTTCCGGTTGACATCTTCCTCACCTTCAGCAGTGACTTTCAGAGACCGTATCTCCTCCAGCTCTTCGGAGACAGAATCAGTAATCTCCTTTTTCAATACTGCTGTAAGCTCCCTCAGTTCATCATTTGACAGAGAGGCAAGTTTGACAGACTCATTCCTTATCTGTCCGACAAACGGTTCCACCTCACTAAGGTCGCGTTCGTACTTATTACCTAAAAAGAGCCCCAGAACCTTATTGACAATACTCATTGAATACTCATTTTAAAAAATTCTACGCAAAATTAATCAATTTTCCGAATCAGCGGTATCATGATGTTCCACGCAATTTTCGAAGGGCATGAAAGATATGCACCGGTGTATCATTGTCCGGGTAATGATAAAAAAATGGCATACCAATCCAGCCGGCATGCCATCTGTGAATGGTCCTGAAGTGGAATACCTATGCCTGTGGTGTGGCTGTGGCGGGACCCCTGAGGCCTGCTATATCACGGTCAAGAAAATAAAGGCCTGCAGTGCCTGCCAGGGCGATCTTATCGAGAATAAGCTGTGCATTGGCCTCTTCCTCGATCTGCTCATTGACAAACCACTGAATCCAGTTTGATGTAGCATAATCATTCTCAACCATTGCCTCAGCCAGAACCTCATTGATGCTGGCACTGATATACTGCTCATGCTTCAGCACTTCCTTAAATGCTTCTTCCACTCCCTTGAAATTTACCGGAGGTTTCTCAAACGCAGGAATAATGGCCTTCCCTCCTCTTTCATTTACATATTTTATGAACTTCAGCATGTGCATTTTTTCTTCATCAGCCTGGGCATAAAGCCAGTCTGCTATGCCGGGAAGGCCTTTATTTTCAGCCCATGATGCCATTGCCAGGTAAAGGTTTGAAGAGTATCCTTCTCTCTCAATCTGCCTGTTGCAGATTGCTTCAACTTTTTTTGTCAACATAATATTCTGTTTTATCAGGTTAGTTCATTTTTATAAATTAACAAGTATTCCCTAGTATTGTTTAACCCAGCATCTCCCTGACTTTCTGGAGCAGTTCCGAAGGAAGGAAAGGCTTGGAGAAGACATGGTCTGCACCCAGTTTCAGGGCTATGTGAAGGTAACTTCCGGGACCGGCCTTTCCACCGCCGCTGATGGCAATTATCTTTGTTGCAGGTTTCACCTGCTTAATGTTCATGATCACACTCAGTCCGTCTTCTTCAGGCATCAGCAGGTCAGTAATGACAAGGTCAATTACTGAGGGACGGAATTTTGCCATGGCTTCCCTGCCGTCAGAAGCGGTGATGACAGTATACTTCCTCTTTTCAAGAGCCTCCCTGAGCATATCTCTCAGTGCCTGATCATCTTCAACAATCAAAACTCCGGGCATATCTTACTGGGATTTGTGAATTAGTGAATCAATTGAATAAATTATCTCCTTAAGTGATACCGGTCTAAAAAGATTGGCTTTCACCAAATCCGAAGGTAGCTCTTTTTCGGCATTCAGCCAAACGTCAAACTCGGAGATTATCAGGACAGGTGTAGTCACTTTGCTGCGACTTAATTCAAACAACATGTCAGCGGAAGGTTTTTCAGGTGATCTGTCAAATAAAATGACCAGGTCTGACTGACCTGCTTTTACCAGCCATTCTTCCTCAGGGTTAAGTAATTCAACTGCAAAGCCGCTGTTTGTAAGTGCAAGCGATATCACCTTTGCCTCACTGTCATCTTCAGTGATCAAAAGCACTGATGCTCTGGATGCGATTGTCTCTTTGCCTGCCAGCGGGGAGACAACCGAAGGGATGAGCACGTCTATTGTGGTTCCCATATCCTTTTTGGTGGATACAACTATTTCCCCATCTATCTCTGCAATAATGCCATAGGCTACTGAAAGGCCCAGTCCTGTTCCCTTCCCCTGTTTTCCTGCGGTAAAGAAAGGCTCAAATATCCTTCCTGCCGTTTTCTCATCCATCCCGGGACCGGTATCGGAAAAACGGATAAGAGCATATTCATCTGACGCCTTCTTCACAAGGTCCTGGGCACTTACCTCATCTCCACTCCTTCTGTCAAGTGTCACGGTCA
>JAQBHM010000397.1:0-4828 GCA_032127795.1 Bacteroidales bacterium
GGGAAGGTTTTGCCGTAAACAAGTACATATTCCGAGTCAGCCTTTGCGCCCATCTTGATTATTGCATCAGTGGAACTGAACCCGTTCGCCCTGATTATTCCTGTTCCTTCATCAGCAGTAATTCCGGAATGATCTTCAGGAATAACCGTGAAAATGGTGCTCACCACTCCCGATCCCATTAATGATTTAATTGTGAGGCTCAGCGACTCATTGTCTGTAAAAGGTATAAAACACGTTATTGTCTTCTCCATATCTTCCTGTTACTTTGCAAATAGAAATTCAAGTGCCTGTTTCATTAATCTGTTTCTGTCTTTCTCTGATCTTATGGTCTCAAAAGGAAAACCCAGTACCAAAGTTCTGTTTTTTCCAGCATGTATCACCCCTGCAGAAGTATTATTCTCAGAGTATCTGAATGCGGTTATTGAATATTTGTCAGCCGGCACTATGGCATCAGGTGCTTCTGCGCCGTATACTTCACCCGTATGGGCTGTATTGAACTCCGTTGCGCCGCTGAACCATGGTGATGCTATATCAGTGGGGTACACTTTGCCTTCTTTTACCGCATGACCGGTCATAGGTTTAAAGTGCAGGTAATCAGCTGCAAATCTCAGAGCGGAAGAGTCTCCCGAAAACCAGAGATCTGTTCCCACGTAAGACCCTGACATGAAAACAGATATTCCTGAACTGGTAATCTCTTTGATCCTGTTCATAAAGTCAGGGGTGTAAATGGTGAAGTCATATTTTGTTTTATCATAAAGATCAGCCGTGGTTTTCTCCTCACCCATAATCAGGTCTACCACGCTGAAGGAAGAGGCATTGAAATCATTCGTTACGAAAACCTCGTCACTCACAGAATAAAATGAACTCCCGGCGGCCATTATTGCATTTCCGTGTATCAACGGAAAGTCAAAGGTGTTGCCCGGGATTATTTTCCCTTCCATATCAGAGTATGAAGCCCCCCAGCCTGCATTGTCATCATCAGTCCATGGTGACCTGCGTTCATAGTCATACTGATCTCCGGTGGCAACAATGTCATTGTGATCTGCAACACCCCGGTCATTCCACCATGCCACGCCTGCCATTCCACCCCTGTCAAACCATGAAGGTCCGCTGATACGGTCAAATCCGTTTACAACAAGCACAATGTTCCCCGATTCTTTCTTCACACCCGCTGCCACTGTCTCTGATTCAAAGCTCTCACCTCCCTCATTGAAGGCTGTGACTCTGAAACTGTAGACGGTATCATAATGATCCAGTTCTATCACTGCTGAATTTTCAGTAACATCAGTTCCATTGTCGAAACCGTTGTCTCCCGTGCGTTTGTAGATCCTGTAGCCAGTGGGATGTGCTGAGGGCTCCAGCGGGTCTTCAACGGGTGCCCAGCTGAGTTTCACCCTCTTGCCCTCCAGTGGCAAAACGGCCATGCCCTTTACCGGCAGCGGCTGAACGACATAATCCCTGCCGTCAGCATAAGAGAGGTACCTGAGTATGCCTTTATACACTGCACGGCTGACATGGAATCTGAAACGCGGGTCAAGACCGTAGCGCTGATCGCCCTGGTTCTGGTGTGAAAGCAATTCGAGAAGCATGGCCGGCACATTCGGCTTTCTTGCTTCCGAATAAGACCTGTCCCATAATCCGCGGCGCGTCCACTCGGGGTTGAAAAGCAGAGAAATATCATCAACGATCTGTGTCTGTATAATATCAGTAAGATCACGGCTTGCCATCCTGCTGGTGCCGTCAGGGAACCTGCCTCCTCCGGCTGCTGTTGAATATATACCCAGTGTGCCTATGATGGAGTCATCAGGTGTCACTCCGGCATCAGTGTGAAAGGCCAGGGAAAGGTCTATTGGCAGACCCAGCCCTTTTATATCGGTGGTTCCACCGTCACTTTCAGCGGTGCCCATGAGATAATTAACCCACTCGCCGCGCGACTGATAGTCGTCATTATAGTCATTTCTATTCCTGTTCAGGCTGTAAACAAGAGTGTCAGGCATGCCTGCATACTGAAGGTAATAGCGTGATCCCTCCATATACCTCGGCTTGCCGCTGAGCTTCCAGGTGTGCCGGATAGTATCAGCCCCTGCTCTCTGGATTGCGGCCCTGGCATTTTCATTAACTGAACGCTGGTTGGAAATAATATCTCCTGATGGACGCCGGGCTACATTCCCTGACCCACCCCCGAACCTCACCGCATCAAGAGCCATGTAGCCCTCACCTGCAGGGCTTGCTGAAACAGCTCCGACGGATGCGTCCTTGCCGGCATTGAATTGAAAAGTACCAAGATATATCCAGGTTCCTCCGCCTACAGTCTGGTCAACAATAAAATCAGTGCTCCCTCCACTGTGAGTGACAGTATACAGAACGGCTTTGCAGTTATCGCGCATGAAGGGATAAGAAACATAAACAGCATAATTACCCTTTTCGGGGAAGTCGGCAATATAATCTGCCCTGCCTCCTTTGATCCTCAGCGAGGTTCCTTTTTTGAAAGGATTGTCACCCGTAAACAGGGTGTCGGCAATTAGAAATCCTCCGCCGATCACCTGCCGTTCAACACTGTCAGGGATAACAAATTCCGAGTCTCCTGTGGAACGGTCATTGTCGACTATAATTTCATTGACCTGGGTGTCTCTTTCTCTCGGCAGGAAGACAGTAGCCCCAGAGTTCTCAAGCATCCTGGTCAGATAGGGCAGCACATGGCCCATCACCGATATGTCCTCCACTGTGCCGAATATTTTTGCCCGTTGCCATTCCCACCGGTCAAGAGTCATATCAAAGTAGTACCCATGACTGTGCCATAGGGCTATGTATCTGTCATTTAGTCCTTTTACGGGATTTATCGCATCCATTCTTCTCACAAGTACCGGCCTGTCTCCTGACATTCGGGGAAACCTTGTACTGTCAGGCTGCAGAGCCTCCCTGTAATAATTAGGGATGAGATCTTCAGCAGCAAAGCCGTTTGTATGGATATTGATCCTGTAATCCCTGAACCTGCTTCCCAGAGATTCACTTATAGATCTCCTGAAGAATGCGAGATTCTCTTCTCTTATTGCGTTATAGGAAAATGGAACAGGAAACCAGAGATCAATAACCCCTTGCTCCCCGGTGACACTGAAAGAGTCAACCCTGACTTTTTCAGGATAATGCCACTCCGTGACAGGATTGGTCCAGGCAGCAAGTTTCTTGCCGGCAATTTTTTCAAGTCTCTGATTACTTTGTCCGGACAGGCTCACCGGCATTATCCACAGCAGCAAGCCTAACATTGACAACACTTTGAATATTTTGACTTTCATTTGAAAAATTGTTTTGCTGAAAGTTATTAATAAAGACCAAAAATAGAAAGTATTTCAAAATATGTCATACATCTGACAAAATACTGTTTTAATACATAATTATTATTTATTTTTGTTTTCAGATATGCAGACTTCCGGGCATTAAAGACAGGCTCAGTTCTGCCATAACTCTAAAAAATAACACATTACAAGACCATCATACATTTATGATACTTATAGCTGACAGTGGCTCAACCAAGACTGAATGGAGGGAACTGACTGACGGAGTGGCCGGGAAGTCATACATCTCTACAGGCATCAACCCCTTCTTTCTTAAGAGTGATGATATTGTCAATTTATTAAGAAAGGAGATGTCAGAAGTAGATGGTCAGTCTGTGAGTCATGTTTATTTTTACAGCACTGGTTGCAGCAATTCAGTCAAGGAAGAGATAGTCAGGGTAGCTCTCAGGAGGTTTTTCGTATCTGCTGAGCTGTTTGTAGGGAGTGATCTTCTTGGCGCAGCCAGATCACTATGCCAGAACAGTGCCGGAATAGCCTGCATTATCGGCACTGGCTCCAACTCATGTTATTATGACGGCAAAATGATTGTCTCCAATGTCTCACCGCTGGGATATATTCTGGGTGATGAGGGCGGAGGTGCTGTTATAGGGAAAAAACTGGTATCCGGTGTTCTTAAAAAGCAATTGCCGGGAATCGTCATCGAGAATTTTTTCAGGGCCTACCCCTATTCACCAGCCGAGATACTTGACAATGTCTATAATATGCCTTTTCCCAACAGGTTCCTGGGTCAGTTTGCCAGATTTATTGCCGATAATATTCATGTTCCTGAGTTACAGGCCATTATAACATCAAGCTTTGATGAATTCATAATCCGCAATGTACTTCAATACCCTGAAGCAAGGAAATTCCCGATTCATTTCACGGGGAGCATTGCATACCATTTCAGGCCCTTCCTTGAAGATGTTCTTATGAAGTACAGGCTTCAGCCAGGCATATTTACCCTTTCTCCAATGGAGAACCTGGTAATGTACCACATTATTAATCAGGAGAAACAAGCATGATAAAACCATCTTCTTCCAAATCCGGAATTAGTATCACCGAGTCTCCCTCAAACTTTGAAAATCTTGAGGTTATGTCTGTAAATGAATTACTTACAAACATTAATCATGAAGATGCCAAGGTACACCTTGCAGTGAGGGCAGCTATTCCTATCACGGAGTCCTTTGTATTAATGTTGAATATCTCAAGCTCCTTCCATGCCTTGTTGGGGTCATCCTCAGCAGATTCAACGGCTCTCCGGAGAGCCACCTCCCCGCCGGCAATAAGCCCTATAACCTTATCATGAACCCCGAATGTGGGAGGTATCTCCGAAGCATCAAGGACTCCCAGCCTTCCGCTGGTCCCTGCACCAAGATAAAATAGACGACCCCCCTTGGCCATCCGTTTGAGAATATGATTCACCAGCTTTTCAACCTGAGGAATAGCTGCCCTCACTGCAAGGTGTACCTTGGCATCTTCATGATTAATGTTTGTAA
>JAQBHM010000398.1:0-4543 GCA_032127795.1 Bacteroidales bacterium
ATCATGCCGTCAGGATCAGGAAAACGGGACGGATCAAAATTGTGGTCACCCCATCTGTCTGGTGGCCAGTACTGCCAGTCCTGAACAATATTGTCAAGAGGTATCTGCCTCTTTCTGAATTCACTCACCGTGGAAAGAACCTCCTCCTGTGTAGTATATCTCTCACGGCTCTGCCAGAATCCCAGCGCCCACACCGGCATTACCGGTGCTTTTCCCGTGACAGTGCGGTAACCGCTGATCACATCATCCATGGTGCTGCCGTAAATGAAATAATAGTCGATTTGTTCAGCTACCTCCGAAAAGAATGAGATGCGGCCCTGCTCAGCAGGGTCAGCAGGCGGGAGATATCTGAATGCTATAAAAGATTCACCTCCGTCAGGTATCCATTCAATCCTGACCGGATATCTCCTCCCCTTATCAATCTCAAAAGTGAAATAGTTGGACGATGGATTCCAGCACTGACGCCAGCGGTCAAAAACCAGATTGCCGTCAATCCACAACTTAGCATAGCCGGCCGAGGTAAATTCAAATTTATGAGTCCCGGCGGTGTCAGACTCAAATGAACCCACCCATGTAACATAGCCGTCAGTGAGGTCATAGCCTGAAGGAAATTTCGGCAGGTCTGGAATAAACTGATAGTTGATCTCCTTTTCTTCACGTGACGTCACAACCGCACTTCTGTCGCTGCGTTTTGAATAAGTGGCTGTCAGCCCTCCCTCATTACCTTCACTGTTGTAAAGCTTCAAGCCAGACAGCTCTGTATACTCCCTGATATCGCCGAATTTTGTGCGTGAGTTGTTATCCCATAGAAGGCCATAATTCCTGTTTGAAATAATAAAAGGGACGACAGCCAGAGTATTGTACTGGAATAGGTCTGCATCCTTGCCCTTCAGGTTCATGAATGATGTCTGATTGGCGCCCAGTCCGTAAAGTGCCTCATCATCAGGTGATTCAAACTGCTGACGGACAGAATAAAATGAATCATCATTAATGACTGTAGTGGTGAATGATCTACCTCCCCCCTGTTTTTCAGCCAGTATAGTTTTCCCGTTTAAGTCGGTAAAGACAACCTCTCCGGTCTTGAAAGATACTGATGCATTAATAAGTGAGGTTGAAAGGGTAACAGCATCATCTGATTCTGTCACCTTAAAATCTGCAGTGGTATCAGGCTGTACAACAGCCATCAGGCTCTGAATCTCAGGAAAATCTCCTGAAGGGACAACCGTAACCCTGATAATCCTGTCTGAAATTACCTCAAGCTTTACAGATTGCCTGGCATATTCAGCATTCCTTTTAAGCTGCACTGTCACACCGTTATCTGTTTTTTCAAATGTCGTATCCCTGCATGCCTGCGGAACAACAGCCAGGAGGCTCAGTGAGATACAACGAATAATCAAGACTGTAGCTAACTTATTCATTTTTTCCAATATTAAGAGTAATCAAAGTTACGGCCCCTTTATTTAATAACGAGCCTTTTAGACACCTGATTGTTATTTCCACTCAGATTTATGAAATAAACACCAGGCAGAAGATTAATCTTAAATGTCATATCATGGTCATCCGGACTGCCTTTCCTGTTATAAACCAGTCTACCCTGCATATCCAGTATATCAATATCTGATATTCCGGGCGGAATATTGGTAACTGTAAATATCCCGGGTGCAGGGTTAGGATAAATGCCTATGTTATCCTTATATAAGGGTCTTTCAACTGAAGTAACCACGTTATTTATAGGAAGTTCCTTTGTGCCGGCCTCAACGAGCACGAAAACGGTGGATAATGGAGGCATTTTGATCCTGATCTCATCACCGATGATGGATGAATTGGCTTTAATATTTTCATAATCTGCAGGACCGCCGGCAAGAAGAGTGTTACCGATCCCATTTACGAATACTTTTCTTGAGAAATCAACTCCCGGAGTGCCTGTCAGGGTATATGTATAATAACGGTTGCCTGCCATGAAGTTCTTCAGATTAAGCCTTACCACCTTCTCTTTTTTGGCGGTATTGACAATGGCAGCACCCACCTGTCCTGACAGGAAAGAAGTGGGAATCACCTTTATTCCCGGGGCTCCTGTTAAAGTTGAATTAAGCAATACACCTCCCATAAATTTCCGGAGATAATAGAGGTGATAAAATGCCGGATGGGGTGTATAATCAGGTATTTGCGGTTCATTATAGGCGAACATCCCATGATCATTGCCATTATCCCAGCCGTTGGCAAGATCCCACCGCAGGGCAGCTCCGTAACCTGTCTTTATTGCCTCACCCGTGACAAGCACGGCATGCATTCCGTTGACATGCGAGACCGCCTGGCCTGATCCGGTGGCAAAAATATTGTATTCGGTAAGGGCAACGGGAAGCTTTGGCTTTCCTGCCTTCTCAACCTCATTCCAGATATAGGTCTTGTAGTTTCCTGTCAGGTCCGCGGAGTTAAGAATTGTTGCAACATCGGAGTTCTGATTGTAGGGGGTGTAATAACTATGAACAACGTAAAAGTCAGCCTTATCTCCTGCCTTCGCTGCCACAGCCTGGTTCCAGGTTGAACCGGTAGAAGAGCCCTCTACCATCACAACGCCTATTTTAATATCAACGCCAATTTCCTTTGCTGCTGCCCTCATTGAGTCAATAAACACCACACAATGCTGACCGTAAAGTGCTGGTGTGATATATTCCGGCTGTCCGTCCTTATTCTGCGTAATGTCAATACGGTATCCTGCCTCCCAGCTTCCGAAGACCTCATTGCCTATCTCCCAGAATTTGGATCGGCCCTTGTCATAACGCACCCAGTCGGCGGCCATATGAGCCGCATTTGCAACTGGATTGTCTCCGGTACCGTATCTGGCATAACCGTAGTTGACCGTTATCATGCCTGTAGCATTCGCATGACTGAGGAGACTGTAAAATGAGTCTACGGCCATGGTCCAGGTCTCCCATGAGTAGGGTCTGTCACCGTACCACGGCCAGTCGGTTGTGGTCGACCCCACAAGAGTAGAAGGGATATCAACAGGTCTCTGGTTGACATTCCGGTTCCAGAAAAAGACATCAGAGATGCTGCCTCCGGGACCCCTGATGACGCCGCTGTTACGGTCAGCAACATGCTTCATGAGTGGCTTGTTGTCAGACATGGTTCCGGTCCACAGATTCGCATTGTCACCAAACAGGTATTCAGGAATTAGTGTAACAGTATCATGAAAATCAACCGTCACTGCCACCGTTACAGGGTCAGTGACCTGCTGAACATCATTATACTGCGGGCTTTCAATAGTTCCCGGATGCCAGCTGTTGAGGAAAAAGCCCTGCGGATAGATGCTGTAATCAGGCTGGTCATTCAGAGGATAACTCTTCAGGTCAGGCATTTCATCAAGGGTGATCACATAATCATGATTCATTACCTTTTGCCAGTGTGACAGAGGGTTTTTTACCGGGTCGCGGATAAAATCACCGTACCAGGGCATGAACCATGACCAGTGTGCCTTGTCTGTCACCAGGTTGTCAGGGTCAGGGACGGGTCCGTTTTCACTCAGGGTGATCAGTTTTTTGCCCTGAAATTTTTCTTTTATTGCATTGTATGTAAGAATCTGCGAGCTAAAATCGCCGTCTGCAGCATATATGTCAGCTCCGAGGATATCAACGTACTCATCGCCCGGATACCAGTCCCCATTATCTGCCCTGACGTCAGTAGTCCATACCCATATAAGGTTCTTCAGGCCATGATAGTTTACCATCCTGTCAAACATGAGCCTCCAGAGAGTCTTACAGGCTTCAGCTCCTTTGGCACCCCACCAGAACCATCCTCCCGAAGCTTCATGAAGGGGCCTGAACAAAATTGGCACATTCTCATCCTGCAACTGCTTAATAAATACCGCAATCCTGTCAATGTCTGCCACCATTGCCTGGTATTCTGCAGATGCCGGATCACTGATCTTCGAGACATCGAAATTTGTACCGCTGGTATAAAATTCATCCGTTAATCCCGAAGGGTCACGCCAGTGCCAGCATATTGCCACAAGACCGTTCCTGTTATACCAGTCCCTGGCCTCATTTACAACTATTGACTTATCGTACCAGCCCCAATCCCTGTTATGATTCATAAAGTCAAGACCTATGAGAGCCGGGTACTTCCCGGTATTTGTAAAGAGCCATTCCGCCTCTTCTTTGGCACTGAGGCTCATCGCCCCTGAATGGACTTTCTTTGTAAACAAATTCGTGAGGTAGGAAAAGAGCCTTCTGGTTTCTGTATTTGGCTCAGGCGTAGCAAGCTTATATGGGATCTGAACCACAATCTCAGGATCAGTATTGGGTTCAATGCGGATATAATCGACCAGGAACCATCCCCAGCTCTTTATGATGCTGAGAGTATTGTTCTCTTTCAACAAGGTCTTGCCGTAAAGGACTTCCCTGAATACGTCGGAAGCGGGGAATGTCACTTCAGCAACATTTCCGTTGATGTTGAGATAATTTATTTTCTGACCGTAAGGAGCTGCATATCCTATATAGATATTATAATTGCCGGCCTGGGCAAGGGTTAAGCTGAATGTTAC
>JAQBHM010000399.1:0-12951 GCA_032127795.1 Bacteroidales bacterium
AAAATTCTTTTTTAGCTGTCTGATCTTAATTACGATATCTTCAGTGATCCCTGCTTTACCTCTTTCTGAAAGTTCTGTAACCAGGGATTTATATCCTTTATCTCTAAAATACTCTATTCTCTTAAACAAAATATTAAGCGCCGCATCCTGGTTTCTATTGTTATGACCGCCTTGTATTTCGTGGTATTCATGCAATGCTCCATAGGTATTCAGAGAATCGGAAAGAGCCCTTTGTGCTGTCATAACTTCAGGAAAAAAATCCTGCAATCCTGTAATGAAGAAAATATAGGGCAACTCCCCAGGTGGCGTATTTTTGTAAAGAAGAAACGGGTCATGCTCTTCGCGAAACACATTTGGAAGTTCACCGAAAGCCAGGTCCGTGGAAGGTTTGGCGAATTTGTAATTTGGGTTATCCTCTAAAATTTCTATGTCTCCGGGATACATGATGGCTCCGGATAAACTGGCAGCAATGACAAATCTGTCGGGGTTTCGCAGGGCCAGCACAAGCGCCCCGTATCCTCCCATGGAATAACCCGCAATGTACTGTCTGTCAGTATCAACGCTGTATTTCTTCTGAATAAATTCGGGCAGGTCCTTCATCAAATAGTCTTCAAATCGATCTTTAGATTCAGAATAGGAATTGATATACCATGAATTACCTGCCTCAGGCATTACGCAGAGTACTGAAGATTCTTCGACATATTGTTCAATGTCTGAAGTTCTGAGGAAGTCAGTGTGATGTGCACTATGTCCGTGCAGTAAGTATAAGATGGGTATGGGCTTTTTAGCATCATATGAGGATGGAACGGTTATTGAGATTGGCATCTTTCTGCCAAGACTTTGTGAAAAGATCGTATCCACGAAACTCTTTGGCTGTCCAAAAGCGGTTCCCGTTAACAGGATAATTGCTGCCGAAATAAATATTTTTTTCATGATATAAGATTTATAGGGTCAATAATAGTATACGAGTTACTGTCAATTCCAATATAAATCAGATAAGAACCAGGTATGGTTCTGTCGCACTAATTCACCATGCTTATCAAATTTACATATTTAGTTTCATTAAGCTGCCAAAGAAATGAATGCTTTTTATGTTGATGATTTAGAATTTATATGCAAAAGCCAGACGGCTTGATCACATTTGGTCAGTTATATGGCATTAATTTTATCTGTTTGAACAACAGTTTTTTAGTTCCGATTTATGGTGGTCAATTTATTCCGGCTGATCGTGGTCAAGGGCATTGGGTTGTCCATTCAAAGTCAGAATCAGATTTAAATATTATTTCAAATATTCGGCAGCAATTCTTATTTTGCTGCCAATAATTTGTTTAACTTTAACAAAAATATATAACCTTCGAAAAGAAACTGTACATACCACAACTTAAAAAGAGGTTTGAAAACAATTTGGTTTTTGCCACTAAAGATATCCTTTCTTTCTACAGGGAAACGGAACCATCCATTCCATCATCGACAGTTAACTGGAGGGTTTACAGTTTAGTAAATCTTGGTGTTTTACTTCGTATTGGAAAAGGGAAATTCAAACTCGGTAAGGGTTCATTTTATATTCCGGAATTAGATAATAGGATTATAAAGATTAGTAAAATTGTAAAAGAGAAATTTCCATTTATTCAATATTGTGTCTGGGGATCTTCCTCTATAATTGAATTTGGCCATCATATCCCAAGAACTAATATTGTTTTTGTTGATGCTGAAAGAGATTCAGCCGAATCGGTTTTTCATGCTTTAAAAGAGGAATATAAGTCAGTGTTTTATAGACCCAGTAAGGATCTTTTTGATAATTATATTAATGATCTTCAGGGAGTAGTAATTGTACGAGCATTAGTCTCTGAAACTCCACTGCGGTTAATAAAGAATGTTCCTACAGTAACTATTGAAAAGATCCTTGTTGATGCTTTGGTTGATGAGGAATTTGAGTTTCTGAGGGGAAATGAAATCAATCATGTCTTTATAAATGCTTTTGACCGGTATTCTATTAACATCAGCAAGCTGATCAGATATGCTGACAGAAAAAGGAAGAAACCGGAGGTTCTTCAGATTTTGAGGACAAATAATTTGGCAGCAGTTCATTATTTGCTGCCGTAAATTTGAAGCATGATATCAAAGAAAACCTTAACTAAAGAATGGCTGGAAGCCATTTCAAAAAGAAACAATAAGGCCGATAAGATACTGATAGAGAAGGTAATCAGGTCATTGCTGTTATTAGAAGGGCTCGCAGAATCCAAATTGTCATTTGTCTTTAAAGGTGGTACTGCACTTATGCTGATGTTCGGTAGTACAAGGAGATTGTCAATAGACATAGATATAATTGTACCTGATAAAAGGGATCTTAATAGCATTTTTGAGAGTATTGTAAAAACCAAATGGTTTACCCGTTATTCAGAACATGAAAGGGTTACAAGATCTGAAATACCAAAGGTCCATTATAAATTTTTTTATACCCCGGTACATGGTACTTCAGATACTGAACAGTATATCCTTCTGGATATCTTATTTGATAAGACAAATTACCAAAATCCTGTGGAAATAAATGTGGATTCATCATTTGCAGAACAGGAAGGAGCTCCAGCCATTGTTTCAGTCCCGTCTTTTGATGATATACTTGGTGACAAGTTAACAGCGTTTGCTCCAAATACAACTGGAATACCTTATCAAAAAAGCGGGCATAGCCATACAATGGAAATAATAAAACAATTATATGATATTGGATATTTGTTTGATAGTGCCGAAGATCTTTCAGTCATTTCAAAGACCTTTAACGAATATGTGATAGTAGAATCTGGTTACAGAGGTGTTAGTTCGACCTCAAAGGAAGTTACAGATGATATTTTTCAAACCTCTCTACTCCTGGCAACAAGAGGGCTGGATGGAAAGGGAGATTATCCTTCACTTATGGCAGGCATTATTCAGATTAAACAGTTTATTTTCTCAGAATCTTATCATATTGAAAAAGCGATCATTCATTCAGCTAAAGCAGCCTATTTGGCTTCTGGTATCGAAAAAAAGTTAACGGTTCTGGAGAAATACAAGGAACCTTTGCAAGTTAAAGATTGGATTATTGAACAACCGTTCTTCACTCGATTGAATAAGCTTAAAAAATCAAATCCGGAAGCATTTTTTTACTGGCATAAAGTATATGAACTAAAAAAACAATAATAATATTCTATAAGATAATTATTGGAGATGATCGATATGAATTTGGTATAAGTGCAAAAGCCGGACTGCTTGACCATATTGGAAGGCGGATAAACTTTCCGCCCTTACGGGGCAAAGTATGAGTGTGAGAGTGAGTCTTGAGAAAACATAACGAGAGTGCTCGCTCACGCTCTCACTCTCGCTCTGTTTTAAGTTGTCCCGTCAGGTCTCGAACCTGAACTCTTCTGATCCAGAATCAGACGTGTTGCCAATTACACCACGGGACAGTTATATGAGGGTGCAAATATAAAAAAAATCTCAGGAATTATTTCGTTAAACAAAATTTCATTGAACAGACATAAAAAAATGCGCCGGCCACCGGCCGGCGCACTCTCTGTACAAGCCCTGTTTCCTGATCAGTTTGGAACCGTATAGTATACTGTCAGCTGTGGCCTCATATAGGCTTCAGGCCAATCGCTCGAAGTGAACCGGAACCCTGACATCCATTCACCGGGCCAGAGCCTGAAATAGATTCCGAAATTGGGGTATTCCACATTGTCGGTAGTGGTGGAAGGAACATATAACCGTGTGACATCCACATCAATAAAATTGACATTCCTGTTGAAGGGAGAAATGTAAACCTGGTTTGATTCAATTGTCTTCGGCTTGTTGTTCCAGGTAACCTTACCCTCTTCCCACGGTTCAATTATCTGTTGCAGAACGCCGCCGTACCATGCAAATCCACCGCCGGTTTGCATGGTAACAATAGTACTGTCCCATGGCAGAGGTACATCATAATATAAACGCAGCACAGCCTTCTTCAATGTGGCCCTCTCAGGCAGTTCATTCATGTTGAACCGGATGAGACTGTTGTTTGATCGCATTACAGCCAGAACGGGTTCAGTAATGAATGTGGCCTCAAAATAGCGATGGGAACCGAAATTGGTTTCCGGCTCAAGGTTTGATATCATGGCATCTTTACCGGCGTCGGGACCAGGCTGCAGAACCAGCATCTTCCACTGGTTGCTGTCCCACGGGATCTTCAGCACCAGCGGATTATCCCTGGTGGCAGCCTTCAGCTCTCTGGCAGTGACATGGAATCTCTGAGCTAAATAACCCTCCTTCTCAAGAAGGAAGAGGTAGGTGTCATATCCTCCCCTGATGATAAGGTGGTTCAGTGAAGCCTCCAGCTTAAAGCTGTACCGCCAGTTCTCCCCTGCAAATACTGTCAGCTTAGCTGTTGTACGCAGCGGTGCCGGAGCCATGCTCAAAGGATTGTCAATGATGCAGATGGCAAAGAAATCCAGGGGTCTGATAACCTGTATCCCGAAGCTGATGTACCCGAAATCACCGGGAGAATGATCTATAACCGGTAGTACCTCAGGAGCTATTGAAGTTGACACCCCGGCTTTTATGCTGAACCTTACCGGCAGCGGGTCATCAACCAGGTAGGCGAGCGGCGCCCCCTCCACAGGCGCGGCGAAAATTACCTCGCCGGCAGGATTTATCACCATGAATCTGGTGAGGTTGTAGTCACCCGCATCAAGTTCTACCTCCTCACTCACAAATCCTGCCCCGAAAATATAAACGGGGATAAGTTCGTCAGTAAGGACAGGATTACCTTCCATGTCCGTAACGGAGACCATGATGTGATACGAAACCATGGCCGAGTCTGAAATGGCTGACTTGACCTGGCTGGATTTCTCAATCGTGCTGATTGAGAATTGGGCTGTTCCCTTGCTTGTGTCCGTGGAGTTTTTTTCACAGGAAGAAATACTTAAAACAGCAAGCAGGCTCAAAACCAGTTGCATTGATCTGATTAAAGTCTTCATCTTTCTTCGGTTTTAGTTGTGAAAAAAAACATAAGCAAATACCTGGGAACAACGCAAAAATTATACCAGAACAAGAGTGCCCCTTGTCATTTCCCCGATAGCAGCAACGGCGCAGGTGAAGATGGAGAATCTCCCCAACCCTGTAATGCCGAAGTACACAGCGTCAGTGGTAAAGCTGAATCACACCGACTTCAGGAATACGGACGATAATACAAAACCTGTAAATTACTGTAACCAGATTTACTAATCTGTCAGAACCGGCAATCCTGCTACTTACCTGTTGATCTTCTGCCAGGTATCCTTGAGCTGTACGGTGCGGTTAAACACCAGTTTCTCAGGAGTGGAGTCATAATCCACGCAAAAATACCCGAGCCTCTGGAACTGGAATTTATCAAGTGGCATTGCTGTTGCAAGCGAGGGTTCGACCTTGCACCCTGATAAAACTGTCAGTGATTCAGGATTGAGGAACTCACGCGGGTCAATATCCTTGTGGCCGGAGGGATCTTCATCGCTGAAGAGCCTGTCATACAGTCTCACTTCTGCGTCAGCAGCATGCTGTGCTGATACCCAGTGAAGGGTGCCTTTGACCTTACGGTCGGCCTGCGGTCCGCCGCTGCGGGTATCGGGGTCATAGGTACAGTGAACCTCAGTCACCTCTCCGGCGTCATTCTTTTTAACGTCAACGCACTTTACAATATAGGCACCTTTCAGCCTCACCTCCTGTCCCGGAGCCAGTCGGAAGAACTTGTGCGGAGGGTTCTCCAGGAAGTCGTCCTGCTCAATATATACCTCACGTGTGAAAGGCACAATCCGGCTACCCTGGGTCTGGTCCTCAGGATTATTTAGAAGCTCAACATCCTCAGTCACTCCTTCGGGATAGTTGGTGATAATCACTTTAAGCGGTTTAAGGACACCGAAGACGCGCGGCGCTTTCCTGTTAAGGTCTTCGCGTACTGCATATTCAAGCAGTGAGACATCATTTATTGCCTCAACCTTGGTATAACCTATGAGTTCAACAAAACGGCGTACCGATTCGGGGGTATAGCCGCGCCGGCGCAGCCCGCATATAGTTGGCATCCGGGGATCATCCCATCCCTTGACTACGCCGTCTTTCACAAGCTCAAGGAGCTTTCTTTTACTCATGACGGTATAGGTAAGGTTGAGCCTGTTGAATTCTATCTGGCGGGGTCTGTAATCACTCTCCATCAGCTGATCCACAAACCAGTCGTACAGCGGCCGGTGTACCTCAAACTCAAGGGTACAGAGGGAGTGAGTGATACCCTCAAAATAATCGCTTTGGCCGTGGGCAAAGTCATACATCGGGTAAACCTTCCAGGTGGATCCTGTGCGGTGATGCGGAATCTTAAGTATGCGGTATATAATAGGATCACGCATGTGCATGTTTGGTGATGCCATGTCTATTTTCGCCCTGAGTACGCGGCTGCCTTCATCGAACTCTCCCTCATTCATCCTGGTGAAGAGATCGAGGTTCTCCTCCACACTGCGGTTACGGAAAGGGCTTATCAAACCGGGCTGGGTGGTAGTGCCCTTCTGTCCCGAGATGGTCTCGGCGCTCTGGTCATCAACATATGCCAGGCCTCTCTTAATGAGAACGACGGCGAAGTCCAGCAGTCTGCCGAAATAATCAGAGGCATAAAACTCCCGGTCTTCCCAGGTGAATCCAAGCCAGTTGATGTCTTCCTTTATTGCATCTACATACTCAACATCCTCTTTTGTAGGATTGGTATCATCAAACCGGAGGTTGCACTTTCCGCCATATTTCTTTGCCATGCCGAAATCAAGGCATATTGCTTTTGCATGCCCGATATGCAGATAACCGTTCGGTTCAGGAGGAAAACGGGTGTGAATGCGTCCCCCGTTCTTGCCATCACTGAGGTCCTTCTCAATGGCTTGCTCTATAAAATGCTGTGAATCAGGCTTTAAAATATCTTCCGGCTCTTTCATTGTACATTATCTATGGAAGTACAAAAATAGAAGGAAAAAAGGGACCTCCTAACCTGTTTGCAAAGATATTTATATCATGATGTTACCTGCTTTGAGAAGAGAGGGTCCTGATCGCGGTTTTTCAAATTGAGATGGACTCTGAATCTTCAAATGACTCCCTTATCCGGATTCAGATAGTCATTCAGGGCTGCCACATATTCGGTGAATTTTTTTCTTCCCAGCGGAGCAATGCGGCACATGGTCTGAGGGTAGTTCTCCCTGAAGCTCTTTTTTACTTCGATATAACCACCTTCTTTCAGCTTGGTGATCTGGGTGCTGATATTTCCTGCAGTGGCCCCCGTCTTCTCCCTGATATAGGAAAAATCGGCCTGGTCAACACTAACCAGGATTGACATTATTGCCAGCCTGAGCTGCGAATGAAGCAACGGGTCCAGCTCTTTAAACGGCGTCATGACTGGATTTGCTTTTAAGAAGATAACCCGGGATCAGATAACCTGCTACTATTGCTGCCGGCATACAAAGACCCGCGATATCAGGTCCGCTGAAGTGAGCAATAAGGGCAAATAACCAGAAAGCCATTCCTCCAAAGATAAGGGGTTTGAATTTCAGTATAAATCCGCCTACAAACGTCGGGAATCCGGCGAGAATAAGAATATATGTTCCGTAATCCTCCATCTCTTTTGACTGGACAATAAACAAGACTATTGAGGCAAAAAGAAACCCTATCCATACCGACACATATAATGAAGTAGCATAGGTAAATACCCTTTCTTTCCTGCCGCTGGTAAATCCGTAAATAAGGGAAACAAACACACCGGGGATCACGAAAAACCATACATACCAGGGGTTGCTGAAATCAGTAAACCTGTAGAGGAGGTACTCTGAAAGACTGCAAACAAGTATAAGCCAACCCCAGAATAGTAGATGAAAACTGCTCTGTGCCAGATTGACTTTGGTTTTGTTAATCATCTCCGTGATTATCTTCAGGCTCTCTTCGCCTGTCATTATTTTTTCCTCGTTTTCCATGGTAATTACTAAATTTACACAAAGTATAATATTACAGTTTAAATATATTGCAAATATAAAGTAGTTTATAATACAAACCAAATATTCAGGCAATTATTTTTTCAGATATTTTGTGTTGCAATTATAAGGTATAGATCCACAGACACATACAGGACAATAAAATTTTAAGAAATGGGAAGGATAAAAATAGAGGATATGGAGTTTTATGCTTTTCACGGCCACTACCGTGAGGAGCAGATAGTAGGTAACCACTTTCTTGTTGACGTTACCATTGATACGGACACCGATCCGGCCGGTAAAAGTGACGATCTCAAGGATACCATCAATTATCAAAAGGCTTACCTGGTGGTCAAGAGGGAGATGGAGGTGAAATCGCACCTTCTTGAGCACATTGCAAAGCGGATACTTGATTCGCTGTATGCTGATTTTTCAGGAATTGAAAAGATTACGGTCAGGGTCTCCAAGATGAACCCGGTGATGGGAGGGAGGATTGGCAGGGTGAGTGTGGAGATATCGAGGTAAAAAGGTTAAGGCAGAAGCAGAGACGGAGGCTGAGGCTGAGGCAGAGGCAAAGGTTGAGGCAGAGACTGAGGCAAAGGTTGAGGCAGAGACCTCAACCTTAACCTTAGCCTTGATCTTAACCTCAACCTTGTCCTTTACTTCATGGCATCCATAGCTCCCATGACGAATACCAGCGGTGCATTCCAGTTAATACATATCTCATTTGTAGAGTAGCTGCATTCAGAGTCAGTATATGAGGCGGCAGGGAATTGTGACCGTCCCACAGGCAGAATACAGTCATTCAAAACAGATATGTTGGGGCCGCCGACAAGAAATCCGGGTACGGGTTCCGCGATACCATCAGCTCCTGAAGGACGGTGATGTATATTTAAAGGTGAAAGATCACCGAAGCCTGTAACAAAGCAATATCCGGTGGCGTTTCTTCCGAGGATATAGTCAACGTCACCCTGTATTGAAGGAAGATATTTTTTGTCACCTGTGAGTCTCATGACAATTAGTTTCAGCATCGCCTGGTTTGCCACGTCAGAGTTACTTCCCCAGTAGAAATAATCGAGGCTGACACGGTAAGGGGAAGAGTGGTATTTCCTATTGAGAGTGTCAGCAAAGGCTGTCAAAATATCTGTCGCAGGAGTTTTTAAAGCAACAAAACCAGGGCTTTCTGAAAGTGACAGAGAGATTAGCCCAAGCATTTCCACCTGGTTCCATGAAAGAGTCACAAGTTTTATCTTAGCAGGGTCAGGGACTTCAGTCAGTGAAGGATCATCTTCAGCGAGGGCCATTTCAGTCTTAGCCCAGGCGAGCTCATCATCAAGGTTACTGTCCCCATATTCGCCAGTCTTTATATCTTTCGGCTGACTGTAAATAATAGCAGGATGGGCTTCAGCCCATTTCATAGATTTACGGGCGGCCTCAAGGCATGTTTCCGACAAGTTTCTCAGCTCTTCAGCGGGGTCATTTGCAAATACTCTTGAGGCCATGGCCATCACGGCCGTGAAATCAAGAGCTGCCTGTGTAGTTTTTTGTACGACATAACGGGGAGTGGTTGCCCTGTCAGGCATTTCAAACCCGCCGAAATCTTTATTTGTCAGTTTGTGATAGACTCCGCCGTCAGCCGGATCCTGCATTGTCAGCATCCATTTCAGATTATAAAGCAGTTCATCAACAACATCAGGGATGTCATTATGGCTCTCAGGGATATTCAGGGAGAGAGTGCGGCAGTACTCGGGATAGAGCTGGTAGAATAGCAGCAGCGTGTAGTTGGTGATGCTGCTGTTTACGATATATTTATTATAGTCACCGGCATCATACCATCCGCCGGGACTGGAGATCACTGTTCCGGCGGGTCTCAGTGGCGAGGCCGCCGACTCATGGAGGATTACCGCAGTGTCAGGATGCCCGGCAGGCCGCGCCCATTCTGATCCGAATTCTGAGGTGATCTCAAAACCTGAACGGTTATAGTAAAAGGCCTTTACTGATGCTTTTGCCAGGCCGGTGTATATACCATAGCCTATGCGCAGGTCAGCAGAGCAGATATCTGACTCTCCCAGGCATATTCTGTAGGTGCCGGGAGTTGTCAGTCCTGAAAAATCAGCAACCCGGACAGTGTCTCCCGATAAAGGCCAGTATTCAGGTGCTCCGGTTGCAGCGCCAAACACCTTCTTGCCTGTTGTCACATCAACCACATCAAAATTTCCGGCTTTGACTCTTATGAGTGCTATTTTTTGAGCTTCCGGATAATATCCGACCTGGTTGATCAGTATTGCGCCGGTGGCTGAATCAGCTCTTCCTGCCTTGACTCCGGTATTGCCGCATCCTGTGGTGGTTATTAGCAGGAGTGATGTGGCGAGGCTTAAGAAATTTGACAATGTTTTCATTTTATCCTATGATTAACGTTATTTGATGTTCAGATCCTTCAGGGAACAAAGGAAGGATATCTGACTGCCGGATTACTCCGTCAACCGTCAGCTCCTTTATGCCTTTTGACTTATGTTCAGGATTGAGTACCCGGATATGATATACAGCTCCCCGGAATTTACGGGTAACACTGAACCCATCCCATGAGGCGGGAATGCAGGGATCAATCCTGAGTCCGTCATAGTCAGGTCTTATACCGAGGATATACTGACTGACGGTATAGAGGCACCATGATGCAGTTCCGGTCAGCCAGCTGTTCTTGGCCTCACCCGGGCGGAAGGCATCTTTGCCGGCTACCATCTGGGAATAGACATACGGCTCTGTCTTGTGGAGGTCACTTATCTCCTCAAGGTATGACGGGGTGATACGTGTATAATAATCGAATGCCCTGTCTCCGTTCCCTGTCAGGGTCTCGGCTATCATTATCCACGGGTTGTTATGGCAGAAGACGCCGGCATTCTCCTTGTATCCTTCGGGATAGCTTGATATTTCTCCCATATTGATATGATACTTTGTAAATGCCGGGTTGTTGAGCACAATACCGTACTTGCAGGCAAGGTGTTCATTAACTGAGTCAAGCGTTTTCAGAGCTCTCCCGTCTTCAAGGCCTATACCTGCCATTATGCTCATGCCCTGTGACTCAATGAAGATCTTTCCCTCCTCGTTTTCGTGACTTCCGATCTTATTGCCGTAGAAGTCATAGGCGCGGAGGAACCATTCACCGTCCCATCCGTGCTGATCAATGGCACTGACCATCTGGTCTATATGCAGCTGTGCTTCTGCGGCTGTCTGAGTCTCGCCTCTTTTCAAAGCCATCTTCACGAAATCAGCCCCGTAGAGCACGAACATTCCTGCAATGAAGACAGACTCGGCCTTTCCTCCCTTTTTATTTTCAGTTGTCTGGAAGCTCTCATCAGGGTTGCTGGAAAAACAGTTAAGGTTCAGGCAGTCATTCCAGTCTGCACGTCCTATAAGCGGCAGTCCGTGAGGACCTTTATTGTTTACCACATGCCAGAATGAGCGTTTCAGGTGTTCAAAGAGACTGGCTTTGTTATTGCTGTCATTGTTGAAGGGAACGGGCTCGTCAAGGAGTGACCAGTTGCCTGTCTCCCTTATGTAAGCAGCCACACCGAAGATGAGCCACAGGGGGTCATCATTGAAGTTGCCGCCTATCTCGGCGTTGCCCCTTTTTGTAAGTGGCTGGTACTGATGATAGGCGCTTCCGTCCTCAAACTGGGTGGAAGCAATGTCTATAAGCCTTTGTTTTGACTGTTCCGGGATCATATGAACATAACCCACAAGATCCTGGTTAGAGTCGCGGAAGCCCATTCCCCTGCCTATGCCCGACTCAAAATATGAGGCACTGCGTGACATGTTATAGGTAACCATGCACTGGTATGGGTTCCAGATATTTACCATGCGGGAGAGCCGCGGGTCCGGATGATCAACACTGAAGACAGACAGCTGACTGTCCCAGTAGCTTCTCAGCATTGCCAGTGCCTCTCCTGTCTTTTCTTCGGTATCATAGCGTTCAATCATTGCCTTTGCACGGGACTTGTTTATCACCTGTGGAGCTGTAAATTTCTCCTCATCAGGGTTTTCTACATACCCGAGCACGAAGATCAGGCTCTTTTCTTCTCCCGGCTGCAGGTCAATACCGATGCAGTGGGAAGCAACAGGAGACCATCCGTGGGCGATTGTATTCTGCGGTTTGCCGCTGAAGACAGTGTCAGGGTGATCAAAACCGTTGTACATGCCCAGGAATGTCTCACGGTCAGTCTCAAAACCGGATACCGGCAGGCTGGAAGAATAAAAGGCATAATGGTTTCGTCTCTCACGGTATTCTGTCTTGTGATAGATGACATTTTCTTCAACCTCCACCTGTCCCGTTGAAAAATTCCGCTGGAAATTGGTCATATCATCAAGGGCATTCCAGAGGCACCACTCCACAAAGGAGAAGAGCTTAAAACTCTTAGGTGTGGTGCCATTGTTTTTCAGCCTTACTTTCTGAACCTCGCAGGTATCACCGAGTGGCACGAAAAAGAGTATCTCTGCTTCGAGGTTATCCTTTTCGGCTTTGATGGTGGTATAACCCAACCCGTGGCGGCAGGAATAGTTATCGACGGCAGCCTTTACCGGTTTCCATCCCGGAGACCATACGGAGCCATTGTCATTGATATAGAAATACTTGCCTCCATCGTCAGCAGGCACGTTATTGTATCTGTACCTTGTGATCCTTCTCAGCCTGGCGTCTTTGTAGAAGCTGTAACCACCGGCGGTGTTTGAAATTATGGAGAAGAAATCCTTGTTGCCCAGGTAGTTTATCCAGGGCCAGGGCGTTTTATAATTGTTAATGACATATTCCCTGAGGGAGTCATCAAAATATCCGTACTTCATGATTATGTCTGTAAATATTAGTCTTTCAGCTTATTCCACCAGTTGAATTTCAGTATTACGGTTGTCACTATCATGATTCCCGTAGATATAAAGAAAGGAGTCCACTCACGCAGAACAAGGAATACAGGGAAGGCCATGAGCG
>JAQBHM010000400.1:0-3473 GCA_032127795.1 Bacteroidales bacterium
CAAATTCTTCCTTGATGAATGTGCATCATGCACCTCTCCCGTGAATGTGGTTGAGAAGATTGGCAACCTGCTGAAACCGGGGGCTCTTCCTCAGCAGAAGCTTGTAGTACCGGTCAAAAAGGCACCTGTAATACAGGGCAAGATGGGGAAGTTTTAGGAAATTTTAGTATATAAAGGTTAAAGGTTAAAGTATAAAGGGGTTGGCGAGGTTATTCCACGGTTATCCCGAAGAGTGTTTTGTAGGATTCACTTACATAGTCGTTGAGCCACCTGTAGTGCTCCTGGATGACCGCCGTCCTGTTCTTGCCTTCAGGTAGCCGTGACATCAGCTCACGGGTCCGTGTGAAGATCTCATTCTCCACAGGTTCTATCTGTTGCATAATACCCGTGTTCTCCGCATTGATAACGGCGGCCAGGTTGATATATTTATATCCGGAACCTCGCACTATGGGGAAACACTGGCTCTTAAGCTTCATTGCCGCATCGCAGAGAGGTGCGTGGAAGTCGTCTTTCATAGACAAAAAACGGGGAAGCTCTTTACCTGCTGAAAGCCATACGGGTACTGCCACAGTGACAAGCGGAAATCCCAGTACGGTCCACATCATTGTATTGGATGGCTCTTCTCCGTTCTTTGCACCCACGACCAAAATTACCGAAGCGGTAGAATAACGGGGGATAAAATCGTCAAACGAGCGGAAGTCAGGCTGGCTGCCATCAGCAGGAATGCCTTCGCGCAGGTTCACCTTTGTCAGTGAGTGGGTGAGGTTGCGGGAGATACTGTTAAGAAGATACTGAGGATCCAGCCTGTTGACGGCTGCAGCAATATTCAGGGCATTGGCGGCTGTAGCATACCTGATATATCCTGAACCTTTGTCAATAACACCGGTGAATGAGTGGTTTGTACGTATAAGGTATCCGAATGGGGCCACTGCAGGGTCATTTGCATCTATTTTCTTAAATCCCTGTTGCCCGGTTTCATAATAGGCAGCACCGCCGGAGGCGTCTATGACTCCGAAGTTGGCATCTACGCCAAGAGGTTTGGGGAGTTCTGTCAGCATCTTCTCAAAATCAGCCAGGGTGGCGCACTGCTGAAGGGCGAGTTTCATGACAATGCCTTCCCGGTCAATCAGTTTTGTGGTGTCGCCGATATTGTTGTTGTAGGCTGCCGAATTCATAATGGCAAAGCCTGCAGAGTTATACCCGCCCCAAACCATCGACATGCCGGTTGAGGTAGCATCAACAAGCCCTATATAGGGATATTTACCGTCTGTAAAGTAAACAAGAGCATTGTTAAGGGTACCAGTATCACGATGTTTGTACAGTATCGGCCTGCCGTCAGCAGTATGTTTGCCGGAGATGATAAAGGTGGTGCATGCTGCTGCCTCATGCCAGGGGCCTGCTAACAGCAATGTAAGGAGCAGGAAGATCGTTTTTTTCATGTAGTGTAATTTTCCGCATAAAGATATTTATTGTAATGTAATAGAGGACCGGGCTCATGAAAAAAGTCGGCTACCAGCCACTATTTTGCATTTTCCCGTATTTTTACTACCTTTGCACCGATTTAAGCATAAGTTAGATCTGTATAGACAGTTCAACTCCCTGAGAATCACTTTCTAAGGAGTCTTTCTAAAATCACTAGTTTACGCTGAATAATTTCGCCAACGACACATTACCTTTTTGAACAGATATCTGGTTAATGTTATTTTCAGCGGCATTAACCAATTAATTTACAATGGAATATTACAAAGAACCTCGCTGGAGGGAAAAAAAGAAATTTGACAACAGAAACACCCCAAAGAAAAGGACTCCTGACAAGAAGAAAAACAACGGCAAAAGCCTGAATCCGGATCTCTTTATCAAGAAGGCCGGGTCATATGAAATAAAGGAGTATAAATCATTCAGGCTCATAAATGAGCTTCCCGTGCACCGGAGCATAATCTCCAATCTGGAGAAAAAGGGATACACCTCTCCGACGGAAATACAGGACAAGACAATAGAAGCGATTCTCTGCGGCAAAAACCTGATGGGTCTGGCCCAGACGGGAACAGGTAAAACGGGAGCTTTTCTGATACCTTTAATACACAATCTCCTTCAGAAGGAGACACTTTTCCAGGTACTGGTGGTGTCACCCACGCGTGAACTGGCCATGCAGATAGACTCGGAATTCAAAAGCATTGCCAGTGGGCTTGAGCTGTACAGCACCTGCCTCATAGGCGGCACCAGCGTACAGCGCGATGTGAGCAACCTGAGAAGGCCAAGCCACATTATTATAGGTACACCCGGTCGTATTGCGGATATGGTACGCCAGCGCGCCCTGAGGCTGAGCAGCTTCACCATTCTGGTGCTTGATGAGTTTGACAGACTCCTTGATATGGGTTTTGCCACAGAGATACAAAGGCTGGTAGACGGAATGAATAACCGCAGGCAGACAATACTTTTCTCAGCTACGGAGGAGAAGAGTCAGCGCAAGCTTATCGGCGAGCTGCTCGAGAATCCTTTTGAAGTGCGGGTCCGCAATGAGAATATCAGTGCTGACAATATAGATCAGGATATAATCACCGTGAAGGAAGGAGAGAAGAAGATAGATATTCTGCTGAACATGGTACGTGACAAGAGTTTTGAAAAAGTGCTGGTCTTTGCTGACACGAAGAGAGGTGTCAGCCGCATCTGCAGGGACCTCCGCAGAGGTGGCATTAAGGCTGACGAGATACACGGCGACAAGTCACAGAATTACCGCATCAAGGCACTTGACTCTTTCAAGAACAGGAAGATACAGGTACTGGTAGCCACTGACGTGGCGGCAAGAGGGCTGGATATCTCGCTGGTCTCGCATGTCATTAATTTTCAGCAACCTAAGGATATGGAGAGCTATATCCACCGTATTGGTCGTACCGGAAGAGCCGGCGCTTCAGGAAAAGCACTTACCTTTATAAACTAAATATACCTAATATGGCAGGACCAAATAACAGCTATATCAAAAAGCAGAAGACCGAGAAGCGTCTCAAAAAGAGACGTGAGAAGGAACAGAAGAAAGTACAGCGCAAGGAAAATTCATCCGGCGGCGGCCTTGAAAATATGATCGCCTATGTCGACAAGTTCGGAAACATAACCGACGAGCCGCCAGTGGAGGAGACAAAGAAGAAGGAAGCAGAGGAGTAGAGTACAGGGGAATTAAGAATTAAGAATTAAGAATTAAGAATTAAGAATTAAGGATTAAGGATGGACTTTCGCCTTTACAGTCTATAAGTACATTCGACATTCGACATTCGACATTCGACATTCGCCATTCGACATTCGCCATTCGACATTCGACTTTATGGACTTTAACCTCAGCTCTCAGCGCTCAGCTATCAGCAATCAGCTCTCAGCTGGCAGGTGGACCCACCGGGCAATTTCTTAACGCTCAGCCCTGACTTTAGCCTTTAGCCTTTCGACTTTCGACATTCGCCATTCGACTTTATGGACTTTATAGA
>JAQBHM010000401.1:0-3214 GCA_032127795.1 Bacteroidales bacterium
ACAATCCAGGAAGCTTATTTTCAGTCCATAACCAGCAGTAATGAAAATGAAATACAGGTTTCTCCCCGGTATATTCCTGCTCATCATTCTCGCAGGGTGTGAAAATGATAAATGCAAGGAAAATGTTCTTCCCACAAAACATTTTGAAACCGAATTTGACTGTGCAGATACCCGGAACAGCCTGAACATTGACCTGACTGACAATTGCACAGTAATAAGGACTACACAGTCTTATGATGAAGAGGTCTCGGGTACCTGTCATCCGGAAGTCAATTTTTCTCTGTTTGACCTTGCAATAGGAAAGCAGGCAACAGCCAGGCAGGTTGACACAATCTATTATGATCTTAAAATAAAATGTCCGGAGAACGAGTTGACACTTACCGTCGACATAATTCAGTCAGCAGTTGCTGTGCCTGACAATGTGGTTTACCATGCCCTGATGCCAAAGCTTGGTGATGAAGAAGCCCTGTATGTCATTGTAAATATTAAGTAGAAAAAACCTTAAGTACTCTCCTTTAGGATAAGAACCACAAAAGGCCGACCATCTGCTTTCAATTTCGCTGGCAGGTAGTGCCGGGGTTCATGATACTTTCAAATGCAAGGAATCACAATATTTTATAAATTTACAATGGTTGGCAGGGCCTGTCCCTGCTGACGAAGAAGCTTTAACGTCCGCCTGTTGGCGGAGCGACTTCAGATTTTCCTCAGCGCGCATGGTGGAGTGTGGTCTCAGCAGGGTTCCCACTGTGAGGGCTCTTTTCAGCCGGTAGTTATTCAACCTTAACCCAAAAAAATAACAGGGCAGATTGATATAAATAATAAGAAATTAAAGGAGACTGAAGAAATGAAAAAACTAATCCTTATCAATTTCTTTTTGCTGGCTGCAGCAATCAATATCAGTTCTCATTCCATCTTTCCTGACGGGGCTTGTGATAACAGGACAATTCCATCAGGCTGTACTGTAATTACCATATCAAAGGGAGACAGTGTTTTTTTCGGTGGCAATGATGACTACATAAATCCGGATTCCTACTATTGGGTAGAACCCGGGGATTCTTCGAGATACGGAGTGATCTGGATTGGCACACCCGATAACCCTCAGCAGGGGGTAAATGAAAAAGGTTTGGCCTATGATGCTAACGGGCTGCCAAGATTTGAAGTAAATCCCCATACTGAGAGAATTCCCGTTGCCGGAGGATATCACCGTTACTGCATGCAGATAATGCACGAATGTTCTACTGTTGAAGAAGTTATTGACTGGGTCAACAGCCATCAGCGATATCCGTATATGCATGATCAGCTCCATTTTGCAGATGCAACAGGTGATGCGGTTATTATCAGTGCGGGAGAAGACGGTGAGGTGGTGTTATCACGAAAGGCACCCGGTGACGGATTCCTGGTTTCCACCAATTTCAATGTAGCCAACCCTTCCAACGGTTTCGGATATCCATGCTCTCGCTATGAAAAGGCTCAGGAAATGCTGGGGCAGCTGACAGAAAGAAACGGGGCAATTACTGAAAATGACCTTACCAATGTTATGGATGCGGTCCATATGGAGAAAGGTTCCAGCTGGACAATTGAGACAATGATTGCCGATCTGGTGAACGGAGTGGTTTACATTTACTATTTCTTCCAATATGACCGTCCCGTGATCCTGAATGTTAAAAATGAGTTATCCAATCCGCGGGATCCGGGTCCGCTCAGTCTGCTTTTCCCCGAAGATGTCAGGAAGGAAGCAGATGCCCGGTATAATAAGGCACGGGCAAACCTGCTAACAAACAAGGTTGTTGGTATAGCATGGCCGGCCGTTGTACTTGTATGCCTGATCTTGCTGTTCACAGTCACCGACGGATATAAAAAAGGATTAAGATTCTGGTTACCCGCCGTGCTAATCCTTGGCCCGATTGCTCTTTTTGCCAGGTTACTTGATTCAAAAGTGCCCAAAAACAGCTCCGCTCATATTGCTATGATTGAGACTTCTGGTGATCTCATTCCTGTAGTGATCTCCTACACCTTATCATTATGTATACTGATCGTGAGGATGTTATCCGGGGGTGTCTCCACCCAGTTTCAACTGTTGACTATGTTGTTTATGCCTTTATTACTGGGATTGATATTCCATGTTGCGTTTCTGGCTCCTGTCAGTAATAGGAATTTCCTGCGGTTTGTATTGCAACGTCTTCCCATGGTAATAATTACCACTTTCCTGGGTCTGGGAGGGATTATTCAGATAGCTATGCCACTGGTAAATAAGAGCCTGAATATGAATCTTCTGATTCCTCTGTCGCCCTTTGCAGTTTTAACCTGGTGGGCAATAGTTGTACTTGGCGCCATGGCGGGTGGACTTTTTATCTTCCTGTTTGAGTCGTGGGCCGTAAAAAGAGATTTCCGTGCCTGGATTATTGCTGCAGGCAGCAATGGAGAAGTCATTACCCCCGGATGGAGAAAAACCTGGTGGTGGATACTGTTAAGTATTGCAATACTCCTTGCCGGACTGATCACCGGAGTTGTACTGGCAAAATGACCATACTACTGATGTTGATGCAATTTGTATATTATTATTAAAATACTCTCAGTAATTTTATAGAAATAAAAAGAATGTTAATCATAATTTAATCCAGCTATTAAAAAAGGAAAACATCATGAAACAGCAATTACAAAACAACAATCCTGCACAAGGTGCAGTCTACGGTTTGGGATTGATTGGGGCAGCAATCTACTTCATTTCGACTGCAACAAGTTTTTGGATCGGGGTACTTGGATTCCTTAAGGCCATAGTATGGCCGGTTTTTCTTGTTTACGAGGCTTTTAAACAGATGGCGATGTAACAATAAACAGGCGGACTGACAATACCGGTGTTCAGCAATAAAAGGCGAATAGAATATCAGAGCGCACCAGGTGTGTGGTGTTGGATCTCTCTGACATCAACTTTTTCTAAAATGATAATTGCCTGATGTCAACTATTTTTTTCAGTGATCAGAATGAATTCAGGGAGTGGTTGGAGAAAAACCATGACAGTGAGTCTGAACTGGTGGCTGGTTACTACAAAGTAGGCAGCGGGAAACCCAGCATGACCTGGTCTCAGTCAGTTGACCAGGCTCTCTGCTTTGGATGGATAGACGGTATTCGCAGATCCATTGACAAGGAAAGGTATTGTATTCGTTTTACGCCAAGAAAGCCTACAAGTGTCTGGAGTAAAATAAACATCGAGAAA
>JAQBHM010000402.1:0-2990 GCA_032127795.1 Bacteroidales bacterium
TTAATGCCGAAGTTTAATCTCCTCGCCGGCAAATCATTTGACATGCATGTCCTGTACAGCCCGGTTGTCCTGATAAGCCTTGTGGGAGTCATTCTGGTTGTAGGGATCTTCGGTGGCAGTTATCCGGCTTTCTTTCTTTCAAGATTCAGCCCCGTAACCGTATTAAAAGGTCAGATAACCCAGGGAACAGCAGGAAGCCTGTTCCGCAAAATACTTGTGGTTATACAGTTTTCAATATCAGTGATAATGATTGTATGTACCCTCGTCGTTTTCAGGCAGCTTAACCATCTGAAGACGATGGACCAGGGATTTGACCAGAAAAATGTAGTCAGTCTCAGACTTAACAGGGCTATGATAAGTAAATACCCTGCACTTAAACTGTCACTGCTTGAGAACCCGAATATTAAATATGTAAGTTCAACAAATACACCGATGGGTGAGGGTTCGGGGAAACTACTGTTCAATGTGGAGACTGACCAGGGAATGTCGCAACGAGGTATCAATTTTGCAATCGTTGATCATGATTTTGTTGAAGCACTGGGGATCAAAATTGTTGAAGGCCGGGAGTTCCAGGAAGATATGCCATCAGACACTCTTTCAGGAGTAGTTGTAAATGAAACATTTGTCAAACGCATGGGATGGAGTGATCCAATCGGGAAGAGGATTGAAGCCGGTGATGAGAATACTCTCAGGGCAAGGGTTATAGGTGTGATGCAGGATTATCATCAGACAGGTATGTATAATGAAATCGAATCGCTGTTACTGGGATACCGTACGTTAAGTAATATTGTATATATCAAGATAAGTGATGATAATGTTCAACAGACGATGAGCTATATAGAGTCTGCCTGGAAGGAGGTCTTACCTGACCAGCCATTTGAATATGCTTTCCTCTCAGAAAGATTCAACCGGCAGTTCGAGGCGGATGAGAAGCGCGGTCTAATCTTTACCATGTTTACGGTGCTGGCAATACTCATCGCATGTCTTGGATTATTCGGACTTGTTTCCTACATGGTTGAACAACGTACCAAGGAAATAGGCATCAGAAAAGTATTCGGAGCTGATGAGGGTGTAATTCTGAGACTTATTTCGAGAGATTTCCTGATTCTCGTGGTTATAGCAATAGTTATTGCCTTCCCGGTCTCCTATTATTTTATGAGTAACTGGCTGGAGAACTATGTGTACCGGACAACAATAGGTGTGCCACTGTTAGTGATTGCCGGCCTGCTTACCCTTGTAATAACCTTTATTACTATCAGTTACAAGGCTTACCAGGCAGCTGTCATGAATCCCGCGGAATCGATAAAGACAGAATAACCGTTATATCAATGAAGGTGAAAGATGTCTCCTTCATTGGTCTTCATTTTTATCTGTGGACTCAAATATCTCCACCTTACAGGGCTTATATCCTGTCAGGTAAAATGAAGTCATCAATTAGTGATAATTATTGTTGAGAAGCTCAATATCAGAAATATATTCGTTGAGACCTCCTCCTTGAAGTGTTTTAGGAACAACGGTTGTGTATTCCATAAGTAGCGATGTATGGTCTTCTTCTGACAATACCTTGTCTGCCATGCGGAAAAGGATGTTGTTCTCCTTGGTAATATGATTACGCAGGAGGGTAACATAACCTATCATATTGTTGAAGATCTGCTCAAGTGCTGATCTGTCACCATTCTTGTACAGTTCAATGTTATCTTCCATCTTTTTAACATAGTTCCTGCCCTGGATATGTTCAGAAAGCATTACTGCCACTGGTCCTTGTTGGGGACTGAATCCCTTGCTGGCAATACCGGGAAAAAAGATTCTTTCTTCCTTTGCATGATGGTATCCGTCAGCAAAGTTTTTTATCAGGTATACAACCGTTTCAAGGTCCGATAAGGGAGGACTTACTGATTGTGTAATCTTTTCCATGACATCCGTAAGTCGGAGGATATGGACATGATCATTTTCAAGGTCTTTTGTTGCTGAATTCATTTCGAAAAGTGTTAAAAGTTAGAAGTCAAAAGTTTAAATGGGGAAATGGTTCTTTGTCATTCGATCCCTGCATTCTTAATTCTTAATTCTCAAAAATCCCCTCTGCCATTTTCAGGGCTGCTGGATAGAGTATATTATTTTCGAGATGCACATGGATATGAAGATCATCCTCAAATTCGCCAAGCAGTTTCATAGTGACGGAGTATGTATTGCAGGCATCAGCGGGAATGTCATATCCATGTGTAAGTACGTTTATGCGGTCCATTGCTCCTCCCGCAAATTCATGTTCTCCGGTCATCCTCCCAATTTCTGATATGATAACTGATTTCTCAAAAGCGGAACTGGTTTCCTGTACCATTTTTACTGCCGGAAAGAGAACCTCTTCCTCCTTCTTCAGGTGTTGAAGCAGTTCTGCGTTGATCTTTGCGAAGAGATCAGCAACCTCAATCAGTTCACTGTGTCTGTCACCGTGTACGTCTGCAATTTTTGCGGTATAGAGAAGAAGGTCAGGCAATGACTTAAGAACATACTTGTGATGCGTATTCACAATATATTCTGCAAGGAAGGAGAGAGACCACTCCGTGAAATTATGTGATCTGTCACCGGGAGCAAGCTCTAGTCTATGAAGCTCAGAAAGAATATTGTCTGCCACAATATTCTTTTCAGCGCAGGCATCCTTAAGGCTCTTTTTGCCACCACAGCAGAAATCGATTCCCGCTTTTTTGAAAATTGCTGCTGCCCTGAAATCGCCTGTCACTATTTCACCTATCGGAGCACTTATTAGTTCTTCATTCCTCATATCCTTAAGATTATTTTACTGTTAATGGAAATATCTCATATTTTTATAATAAGACCAAAAGGTCTTTATATATTATTAAAAATAATTTTTTAACTTTGTTTTATCAATCTGAGAAAAAATGTTCAACAAGGAGACAGAGTATGCGTTGCGGGCGCTGGTATTTATTCAGTCCGAGAACTACAGGGGCAAAAGGGCTGGCATCTCAAAGATAGCG
>JAQBHM010000403.1:0-4148 GCA_032127795.1 Bacteroidales bacterium
CGCAATGATTCCCCAAATTTGTCCGAGGCTACTATTGCATTCAAAGCCGGTATCAGGGCCGGATCAAAGTCCCTGGCAGCAGCATGTACCACGTTCATGGCAAAATTTTCGTCTGACCGGTTCAGTAATTTTTCAGGGTGCTCTGAAATGATCTCAAAGTACTGGTTCTGAAAAAGTAATGTGCTTCTGAAGAGACCGTGTGATTTCATTTCCATATTTTCATTCCTGGCAACAGATGCTGCCCGGGTTGAAGATGACAGTTTCCGAAGGATATCACCTCTGAATTCATGGTTAAGCACATAAAAAGATAAAATCAGCATCAGCGACAGAACAGGCATCAGCAACAACTGCCCGATAGTATGAAAGAATGCAACTGATTTTAGACCCAGGAGAAATGCAGAAATCAATAATACAGATAATGCTGTGACTGTTAAAACCTTCCTGATCCTGAACTTTTTTCTCTGTTTTTCATCAATTCCTTCAGATATTATTGCAAGAGCCGGTAATGTAAAGACCATCATTGAGGAAAAGAAAATGACAGCGGCTACAGAGGTTATGAGAGCCAGAAAGTCATTTTCATAAGTACTACCGGCTGTCTCTGCAGAGATAAGATAGTAAAATGCTGCCGGAAGAAAGGTGATGAACAGCAGTACCGGGGAAACAAGCAATGCTCCCAGTATGCCAAATTTCCTTAAAACCTTCAACGTGAAAAATCTCTTTATGATGAGGCCCGCAACTACAGTTACTGTGGTAAAAACAGCCGCATAAACCAGGGGAGAGGTGGTCACCAGTGAGAAATCAAAGAGAACGGCAATTGCAGTCACCATCGTGAACACTGAGAGTGCCAGGGCAATCCAGATTGCCGTTATGTAACCGGCCTTCATTACCTCTCCATTTTTTATTCAAATAATACGCGCATACAGACAGAAGAAAACAAGGTACAAAAAAAATCCGGAATCTTATAAAAATGCGCCCGCATCTCTTATACGGGCAGCCAGGAGCTCAGTAATCTCTCCCGTATCAATGTTCAGTCCGTCAGTGATAATATCGGCCTGCTCATACCAGGGAGTTCTTACATTCAGCAGGGACTCCACCTTTGCTGATATCCCTCCCTCGCCTGCCTCTTCGAGCAGCGGGCGTTTGTTTTTAGAGGCAACCAGTCGGCTAACCAGGGCGGGGGCTGTCATCTTAAGGTATACTACGATCCCGGTCCTTTTCATTATCTCCATATTTGTTTCAGAGCAGGGGGTCCCGCCTCCGCAGGCTATCACTGTTTTGCTCCTTGATGAAATGTCATGGAGTGCTTTCGTCTCTGCATCCCTGAAAAAGCTCTCGCCGTGCAACCTGAACATCTCGGGTATTGTCAATCCCTGCTGATCCACAGCAACATAGTCAAGGTCAAGGAAATGCCAGTGCAGTGCCGCAGCAATTTTGCGACCGGCAGTACTTTTACCGCTCCCCATGAATCCGATGAGGTAGATATTCACCTTTATTTAGAGCTCAAGTTTCATCTGTGCCGGATCGTCACCCTGATTAGGTGTTGCTGGCGGTGCCGGAGGAAGTTCTTCCTCAGGCACGTCGTCATGTTTTATGACCGCCTCACTCTTTACCACCGGTTCAATCTCCCGGACATTAGCCACGCTGTAGTTTGAAAGTCTCTTCCCCTTGGCACGAAAACTCTTGACCCCTATGAACTCCGCAACCTCAATAATCTCATTGCTGCGTCCTTCGTTCTTCCCTCCAAACATAATCTCCAGCCTGGGGTATTCCACTTCAGTAAGACTTATAAGCCTCGAACCTTCGCTCTCATCAATGAAGCACTGAAGCCTCTCAGACTCTTCAAACATAAACCGTTTAACATAATAGAACCTCTGCTCCTCATCCCAGTACACGGCTGAAAACACCTTCGAGTCCCTAAACTTCTCAATCAACAACAGGTCATCCTCAAAATGAAGAGAAAGGTCTGTTCCTGATATTCTGTAGAGCCCGCCCTTTGTTACAAGCAGCAGCCTCTCCTCAGAAGCGAATTCGCCGAGAAATCTTCCTCTGCCATCTACATTCAGCCTTAGTACTGCATCATCAAACCACAGCTTGCGTCCTCCAAGGGTAGAAAGGCCCTTCTCCTTAAGAGTGATCTTATGTGTTGCAAATTTTGTCAGGATATTACCCATTGATGAACGGCCTTTTATTGCCAGTTCTCCAAAGTCAAACTCAAATGTCAGTTTCTTGAGCCGGGCACGGGGCTTGTGAAATATCTTTATCACCTCAGCTTCACCGTTAGGGTTGACGCTAAGATAGATCACCCTTGTATCAGGTGTTCCCCGTCCCAGGGTATACTCCTTGTCACGGGTCATTCCAGTAAGAGAACACCGCTTGATATACAGAGGCCCTTCCTTACCATCCTGGTAAACAACATTATAAATAGTACGTGTGTCATTCCTCAGAAATACCTGTACATAAATTATATCCTTACCGACAAATTGCTTTTCAGCGACTTTGGTGATAAGATATGTTCCGTCTTTTCTGATAACAATGATGTCGTCAATATCAGCACAGTCACAAACAAATTCATCCTTCCTGAGGCTGGTGCCAATGAAGCCTTCCTGTTTCTGAACATAGAGTTTTGCATTGTCAGCAACAACCTTGGTTGCCTCTATAGTCTCAAAATTTCTTATTTCAGTACGGCGGACGACATTCTTGCCGTACCTCTTTTTAATCTGTCTGAAGTAGTTAACAGTGTAAGGGATGATGTTAGCGAGATGGTTTTTTACCTCCTCAAGGTCACTCTCAATTCCCCTGATGTGCTCATCTGCCTTTGAGGCGTCAAACTTTGATATACGTTTGATCTTTATTTCAGTCAGCCGGATAATATCATCACGTGTTATTTCCCGGTTGAAGAGCTTTTTGTAAGGCTTCAGACCACTGTCAATGGCTTCAATGACTGCCTCCCATGTCTCGCACTCTTCAATATCACGATAGATCCGCTTTTCTATGAAGATCTTTTCCAGTGATGAGAAATGCCACTCCTCCTCAAGTTCTGCCTTATGTATCTCAAGCTCCATCCTCAGCAGCTTGACTGTCTGATCAACAGCATGGCGCAGAATGTCACTCACACCCAGAAAAGCAGGCTTGTTTTCATCAGTTATCACGCATGCATTAGGAGAGATTGACAATTCACAGTCAGTAAATGCATAGAGTGCATCAATGGTCTTATCAGGGGAGACACCAGACAGAAGCTGAATTACTATTTCAACTTTTCCTGCCGTGTTATCATCTATCTTCTTTATTTTTATTTTACCCCTGTCATTTGCTTTGACAATAGAATCTATGAGGCTGGTTGTGTTTTTGCCGAAAGGCAGGTCAGTTATTACCAGTCCCCTTTTATCTGATTTTTCAATCCTGGCCCTGACCTTGACTGCGCCACCCCTGATACCGTCATTATATCGGGTAATATCTATCATGCCCCCTGTGGGGAAGTCAGGATAAAGTACAAATGGTTTATCCTGCAGATAACTTACAGCGGCGTCAATAAGTTCGTTGAAGTTATGAGGCAATATCTTGGATGCGAGTCCTACAGCTATACCCTCTACTCCCATGGCGAGCAGCAGCGGGAATTTCACCGGCAGTGTCACAGGCTCCTTGTTGCGGCCGTCATATGTGGGCATCCACTTGGTAGTCTTGTTGTTGAATGTTACCTCAAGTGCAAATTTTGACAACCGTGCTTCAATATAACGCGGTGCAGCCGACCCATCGCCTGTAAAAATGTTCCCCCAGTTACCCTGGGCATCAATGAGAAGGTCTTTCTGTCCCATCTGTACCAGGGCATCACCAATGGAAGCATCACCGTGAGGATGGAACTGCATGGTATGACCAATTATATTGGCCACCTTGTTGTAGCGACCGTCATCCATGCGTTTCATTGAGTAGAGTATCCGGCGCTGAACAGGCTTCAGCCCGTCTGAGATATGCGGCACTGCCCTCTCCAGAATCACATAGGAGGCATAGTCCAGAAACCAGTCCTGGTACATTCCTGAAAGCGCAGTAATATTATGAAGTGCGGCAGGCACATGCCCGTCCACTATTTCTGACTGTTCATTGCCCTCATCAGCATCGGGCATCTTTTCAACTTCGTTATCTTTCATCTACGT
>JAQBHM010000404.1:0-11139 GCA_032127795.1 Bacteroidales bacterium
CTGTTATAACTTCGCAGATAGGAGACTATTTTCCAGATCTCATCTCCTGAAAGAATATTTCTGAATGATGGCATCTGCCCTCTTCCGTACGAGATCTTGTAGAAGATCTCACCGTCACTGTTCTTCTGTATCTTCTCTGCAGCAGGGTCACCTGGTACAGGCACGAGGTTTAAATAGTTGCCTTTACCGGGAATGCCGTGACACGATTTGCAGTTGAGGGTATACATTTTCTCCCCGCTCTGCCTTGTTTCATCCGTGAATGGAAAGGTGCTGAGCCTCCCTTTTCTGTTTTCCGGAACAACCCACTCCTGACCCCATGAAAATGCAGGTAGCAAGATAAAGATCAGCGCTGTCGTGATAAAATACTTCATGACACTTAATGTTATTCGTTTACCGTATCTCCTTTTTTCTCACTCTCAATCTCAGCCATTTCCCATATAGGGATCACCGGAAAGAGCTTCGAAAGAAGGGTAATGATGATAAGCACAAGAAGGATAGATGCCAGGGTCACTGATGCCTCAATAAGGGTGGGCTTATAAAAGACCCATTCGGGCGGCACATTCTGTATTGGTAGATTGGGATGCCCCTGCGAGGGAACCACAATGATATATCTTTTTAACCAGGCTCCCGCCAGGACGAATACTGAGATGATCATCATTGGCAGTGGTCTCCTAATCTGCTTGAAAAGCAGTAGTATGGAAGGTATTATCAGCCCCAGCAACTGTATACCCCAGAAAAGCATGGCATAATCACCTGTAAAGAGTTCCCTCAGATGGATGGCATCACCAGTTTTAAGTTTGTAACCCGGAACAAGAAACTCATTAAGGTTAAAATAAAAGTAAACAATGGAGACCAGCACAAGCACACGTCCAATCTTCTCAAAATGTTCACCGGTAAGGTATTTTTCAAGCTTGTAGCTGACCCTGAAAAAGTACATTGCTATTATCACTGCAGCAGTTCCGGAGACGAAGGCTCCCGAGATAAAATAGGGCCCGAAGATGGTGCTGTCCCACCCCGTTCTTGGCGTCACCGCAAAGAGCCATGATGTCACCGTGTGAATGGCAAAGGCAGTGGGAATTATCAATATCAGCAAGATCCGCAATGCCTGCTTCAGCAACCTGTACTGAGCCTCATGATGCTCCCACCTGAAAGAGAGCAGTTCATACGCCTTTATCAGGAATGCAGGCCTGCCGTTTAACCTGGTTTTCGATATTGCCAGATCAGGTATCAGCGGGAAAAACCACAGGAGAAGGCTCAGTACAAAGTATGTTGTCACCACGGTGACATCCCAGAGTATGGGCGATTGTATCCTTCCGTAGCGGAAGAGATAGGGAAGCCTGTCAGGACGTCCCATGTCAGAGATGATCACCAGCCCTGCGATGGCTGCAAAAGCAATGGCTATGATCTCAGCAATCCTGGCAATGGGCTTTACCCACTGGTAACCTATGAGCCCCAGCACCGAGCTGATAAGCATCCCGATAAGGCTGGTAGCTACAAAGAAAACGAAGTTGGCGATATAGACACCCCAGCTTGTATAATCTCTCAGCCCGGTCACTCCCAGTCCGTGCCTGAGCTGAATGGTATAGGCATAAAGACATAAGACCAGAGCAACAGTGAGAAATCCCATCCAGAGGATAAAACCCTTATTTATCCTGACATTTCTTAATATGTCGGTAGCCAGGGAATCTATCTTTGCCTGGTCCTTTGGGGTGCTGAAACGGATTTGGTCCATAATGTCAGCGGTTTAAGTAGTTTCTTCCTTATAATCCCTCTTCTCCCCGGCTTCAAACTCAAAGAGCCTGTTTTTCGGAGGCAGGTAATAGACCCTTGGTTTTGTGCCCAGTTCAGGCATGAGCCTGTATCCTGCATTCTTCTCCAGCAGTGCGCTGAGACTTACAGTCTCCTTGGTAGTTCCGTTAGTGACAGCATCTTCGTTTTCATCGCCGAAATAGAACACTCCATTGGGGCAGGCAGAGACACAATAGGGCAGAAGACCTTCCCTCAGTCTGTCAGCGCTGAAGAGGCATTTTGAAATAGTCCCTTTCTTTTGCGGTACATTCAGTTCTACATTATACTCATCACCCTTGTCTGCTTCTGCCATCGAAGGCTCTTGCCAGTGGAACATTCTTGCGGAATATGGGCAGGCGGCCATGCAGAACCGGCAGCCGATACACCTCTCATTGTCAATAAGTACGATGCCGTCCTGTCTCTTGTAGGTGGCATCAACGGGGCAGACGGAGACGCACGGCGGATTATCGCAGTGCTGGCAGGGTTTGGGCATGAAGTAGGCAGGGGTGTTTTTTGATTCCTGCATCACCAGGGTATTGATATGGTACTCATAGGGACGCAGATGATGGGCGCTCTGGCATGCCTCCACACATTTCCTGGCATTGCGGCAGCGTGAGAGATCCAACACCATTACCCACCTCTTTCCGGCTATCCCTTCCCTGCCCCGGGTCTGGAGAGCCTTGATGTCAGGCTTGAAATCCTTCATCTGCTCAGCAGGGATCTCAACAAGCCTGTTATCCTCGGTGAGAACCCTCACCATACCCTCCTTGTTTTTTGACTTTTCATAGCGGTAGCCTGTATAAACTGCCGCAGCACCGGCAACAGATGCAGCTCCCGCTATTGTAACTTTTCGGATAAAATCACGCCTCGAGGTCTCAACTGCCTTCTCAATATCCGTTTTTTCAGTCTCTTTTTCCTGCTTCTCTTTCGCCATCGTTTAAGGATTGAGGGTGACACTACTGGAAATAGCAAGCATCAGTTTTCAGTAATCTCCTGATGAGGCATGACCTTAACAGCTGTGTATCCGCAACCGTTAACAGCATCCTTGATCTTAAGGGTGTCAACCTGTTCAGGATTATATTCTACAATTGCATTACCAAGGGTATGAGAGGCTTTCACAGAAATCACACCCGGAACCTTTGTCAGTCCTGACTGTATCGTGTTTTCACAGCCGGTGCAGGTCATTCCGCTGATTGATACCTCTATCATGGCTGTCTCATTTGCAGCTTCCTTTACCTCCTTCTTTCCGCCGCTGCCGCCGCATGATGATAGGATGAACAGTAAAACCATCACGAATGAAAATGATGTAACTCTTGTTTTTGACATAATGCAGGATTTTAGGTTAGTACCAGTTTAAGTAATCAGGGTTGATAAATGTATAAAATTTCCTCCTTAATGACTAAAATAATTTTAAAAATTAGTACTTGAAGCAAAAGGGAGGGTGGTATAAAAAGAGGCTGTCTCAAAAGTTACCTCCTCCGCCTGACGCTTTAGGTCAGGGTACTCCTCCTTATCAAGGAGGAGAAAGTTAAAATATTTAAAATCAGACATTTTCCCTCCTTTTTAAGGAGGGGTGTCCGCCAGCTGGCGGACGGGGTGGTAAAAGTACTTTTTAGACCGCCTCTTTGCATTTTATTCTGCTTTCCTTATCAGGAATACCGCCGGTACCGGTCTCTGTCCTGTTTTGTCGCTGGGTGTAATGGTCTCCTTTCCGTTGACAAGCATGCAACTGCTTCCTCCACCGTCAAGGTTAAGAGCCTCCGTGCATCCCAGGGCCCTGAGCATCTCTGCCATATGGACCAGGGAAGCACCTTCAGCCCTGCCGGCATTTCTTCCTTCCACAGCCAGAATTATAAGATATCCGTCAGAAGTATACCCCATGGATGTTCGTGGGTGCCTGTCATTGACAGCCTTCCCGGCAAACATCCTCTCCTGGTTGTTGGTGATGTTTATTTCACCGTTACTTATCAGGGAGGGACCTCCGCCAACGGCTGTCACCATCTTCCATGGCCTGTAAACCCTTCCCCTGTGAAGAGACAGGTTATCCTTATGTTCCTCAGGAAGCGGATCGCTCTTTTGTCCGGCAGTTACTGAGGGACCGTATATCATTTCATATGCCCGCTTCTTTTCACTGTCAGTAAAGACCCATGCCACATCGGCATTCCTTCGCCTGTCGATGCCTATAGCACTGCGCGTAACGTAATGATAAAGACTGTCTTCTTTACTGAAAACCGACGGTACATTGAAGGAGACCATCTTCCCTTCATCAATAACTACATTCACATTTCTTCTTTCCGGGGAAAAGAAGGTGCAATTGATAACCAGCAGAGGGTTGCCGTTCCTTGCAAAGTAGGCTGACGGTGTCAACCCCCTGTTAAGGGCAGTGTCAACGTCAAAGAGTATTGCCGGGTCACTCAGCGGTACCTTTACATAAAAGGCAATATTGGGTTTCCCGTCAAGACTGTCGGCAGTGCGGAACAGATGCATTGACGGTGGCAGCGGACCGAAATCTGAGTCAACATTCGTCCAGGTAGGCTGGGCGGAGACAATGCCCGAAAACAGCAGCGCTGATGCAAATGCAGTAATAGTGGTTCTCAGCATTATTTAATCATGTTTAAGTTTTGTATTCAGATAGGTGTAAATCAGGGCCCACATGTCAGCCTGCTGGGCATTGGTTGATGCTGCTCCGTGCCCTCCTTCAATGGTCTCATGGTAAAATACCGGGTGACCCATATCACTCATTTTTGCTGCCATCTTGCGGGCGTGCCCCGGATGCACACGGTCATCCTTTGTTGAGGTTATGAAAAATGGTTCGGGATACTCTTTATCCTTTGTAACATTCTGATAGGGAGAGTATTTGCTGATATATGCCCACTCTTCCGGGATGTCAGGGTTACCGAATTCCGCCATCCAGCTGGCACCGGCCAGTAGCTTTGAATAACGTTTCATATCCAGAAGAGGTGCTCCGACAACAATTGCTTTGTACAGATCCGGTCTTTGCGTCAGAGCAACACCGGCCAGCAAACCTCCGTTGCTCCATCCGAAAGCTCCAAGGTAATCCGGAGAGGTAATCTTCCTGTTTAAGAGATCCTCTGAGACAGCAAAGAAGTCATCATATGCATTCTGCCGGTTTTCCTTTAATGCTGATTTATGCCACGAAGGACCAAATTCACCTCCACCGCGGATATTGGCAATAACGTAAACGCCTCCCTGCTCAAGCCATCCGATGCCTGTAACTGAACTGTAGTAGGGTTGTTCAGGCACATTAAAACCACCGTAACCGTAAAGCAGGGTGGGGTTCTTTCCGTTCAGCTCAAAATTGCTTTTGTGAACAATGAAATACGGAATTACAGTACCGTCCTTTGATGTTGCTTCATACTGCTCAACCAGCAGTCCCTCAGCATTGAAATAGGATTTTTGTTTCTTAATTTCACGAATGTCCGTATTGTTTCCGTAATAGAGCGTGGAAGGAGTGACCGGATTGCTGAAATCAAAGAAATAGTCATTGGACCGGTCACTTGAAGCAATCAGTGAAATTGTTCCAAAACCCGGAACAGGAACCTCGCTGGAAGTCCAGGCACCGTCCTTAATCCTGAAGGTCTTTAACCGGCTCTGGACGTTCTCCATCGTGGCAACTACGATAAAATCCTTCGTTGAAAGAAGGGAGACAAAACTTGATTTTGCATCCGGCATGTAAATAGTCTCTACTGATAATTTGCCTTTAAGGAAAGAGTCAAGGTCAAAACTGACCAGTGAACCCGATCCATGTGAAACATCACCTGCTACCCAGTCAGACTGTAGATAGAAAAGCATGTAATTCCCGAATAAACCGTAGAAATTTGCATCGGCAGGGCACTCAATTTTACGAGGTGATCCGGAGTCAAGCAGATAGAGATCAGTCTCATAGAAGCTTTTTTTTGATGATATGAAAACCTTCTGTTGCCCTTCAGCATAAATTCCGTAAACAAAGAGACCCATATCAGTGGTATCTGTTTCGGCTATCATTGTGGCATCATTGATGAGAGACCCTCTCTTCCAGAGCTTTGCTATGCGCGGATAGCCGGAGGTACTCATGCTTCCCTCACCGTAGTCAGTGGCAACAACTATGTTGTCTTTATCAACCCATGTTGCGCTGCTCTTGCTTTCGCTTACGTAAAAACCGTCTGCGACAAAGTTTTTAACCACGGCATCAAATTCCCTGATAACCCCTTCATCTGTTCCTCCGTCTGATAATGTCAGAAGGCAATACCTGTAATCAGGTGCCAGCCATTCAGCGCCGTCAAAGACCCATTTCTTGTTTTCAGCTGCCGAAAGAATGTCAAGATCAAGAACAACCTCCCAGTCACCCTTGCTCTTTATGAAATCAGCTAGGGGCATTCGCCTCCAGAGTCCTCTTTCATTTTTCTCATCCTGCCACAGGTTGTAAACATAGTCACCAGTGATGACAGGGTAGATGACCTGGTCCTTGTCATTAAACACATTAAGAAACCTGTCTTTCAGAGTATCAAAGAGAGGCTGGTTTCTGAAGGCCTCATCTGAAACCCTGTTCTGAGCCCTCACCCAGTCAAGGGATTGTTCACTCTCAATATCTTCAAGCCACAACCATGGATCTTTGTCGGCTCCTGCCTGCTTGTTTCCACCGGAACAGCCTGCAAAAACTGCCGCCATGATCACCATGATCAACAGAATAAAGCCTGAATAATGACTTAGGTTAAGAATTGTTTTCATAGCGTTTTTATTTTGGTCCTTTTAAGTATCAGAATCATGGATACTAAAATCAGTATTTCCCCGATGGCGAAAATGATCCAGTTGTAATGTAGGGGTATGTACTCTGTTATCATCTGCCAGAATTGCCCGGCACCTTCCGTGGTGCGGCTTCCGGTGAGGATACCGCTTCTTAGTATTATCACACTGTAATCCCAGATAAAAGTGCAGAAAATAATAAAAGCTCCCAGGTAAATAAGTATCCATTCATAAAGTTTTACCCTGACATCATAACCCTTTTCCTGGAGGCATGTAAGTGATATGGCCATAAAGATCATGGTAAGGGAACATATAACCGGGGCAAGCACAGGCCCTATCCAGGGAACAGGTATAAGGAAGAGTATGTCCCAGGTTAGCAGTGATGAAGGCCAGTCGAGCAGTAACCATAAAGCAACGTAATAAAAGATGTCCCAAATGGCAAAACTGAAAAGGAAATAAAGCAGCCGCTGAAGGTTATTCTTTCCGGCAAGGATCCCGATGGCGGCGAGCATTACAATGGTGGCAATCTCCCTGATCCACTCCACGGAAAGCATCTCGGGTGAAAGCATTGATAAGGGAAAGTCAAATCCGGCAGGATAATATATCTGCCTCATGTAAACTACTACTATGGCTTCCAGGAAACCCATTGCAACAGCAAAAACAGTAAGCCATGCAAATATCTTCAAAGCAGTTGAGCCTGATGATTTCATGTTATATGTTATTTAAGATCAGATTTCTACAGTATAAAAGGAAATACAGCTTTCCTTTTTACAGGGTAATCGGCAAATTGCTTTTTATACCATTTGTGATGATCAAGGGCTCTCGGTACCAGGTTGCAGAATGTCCATATGAAAAATGCAAAGGCAGGCAGTGACCAGCACAGCACTGCAAAACCAAACCATTCAACCATCTCTCCGAAAAAATTGGGACATGAGATCCTGTTGAATAATCCGCCATAGGGTATCTGGTATCCGTTGCTCCTGGTTTTGCGCAGATGGATAAGCTTTTCGTCAGCAGTAAGGTTGATAACCATCCCGGTAATAAAAATAACAACTCCTGCTATAAATCTCGGATCCGTCAGCCAGCCGTTATTGTACTGCGTCTGAAGTGTTCCGACATAATAGCCCATGAAGGTTGAATTTACAGTATTGAAGAAGATAGCCATCAAGACAATGACTACTGGCATCTGTTTGCCTGTGGTCTTTATCCTCCATGGGTATATGATTGAGCGGTTGGTGTAATGAGCTGTAAATAATGCAGTTATTATCCATACTGCCGCACTCTTCTCACCTGTGCCTGATATAACAAAATAGAGAAAAATAAGCAGTGCAGGGAGCTCCATGAGAAGCCATCCAAGTCTGTTCGGGATTGAAAGACCCCATTTCCCTGATGTATGCCTGCCATATGGAGCCGTCACGAAGAGAAGAACAACAAATACCAGGCAGGCAATTGCTATCCAGATCCAGATCAGTGTTTCAAAGTTTGCTTTTCCCATCAGAGATATCCGTTTTCTTTAAACCATTGTATTGTATCTGATATAGTCTCTTCAAAAGGCCTGGAATTAAATCCCAGGACCGATTTTGCCTTCTGGCTTGAGATATTTTTATGGCCGTGTTTCAGGACCTCAAGTGACATGGCGGTATAGAGGGGTACTCTCTTTGTTATCCTGGCGTGAAGGTTCAGGACGCCGGCACCCAGCCAGGCAACCCACATTGGCAGAGAGAGCCACGGAGCTTTGTGCCCCCCGAGCTTTTCCACAGTACCCGCCATGGTCTTCAGGCTCTGCCAGTTGCCTCCCAGCAGGTAACACTCGCCGGGAACACCATTGTCAATTGCATTCACTGCTGCCTGGCATATATCTCTCACATCAACCCAGTTGTATCCACCGGGAATGAGGCTCGGGTTCTCTCCCCTGTAAAACCTTATCACGGCATTGCCCAGCAATGAAGGCTTGAAATCATTGGGGCCGATGATTGCAGTAGGATTAAGAACAACAACCTCAGGCCCCGCTGATGAGGCCTCCATCATCAGCCTCTGACCGTAAGCCTTGGAAGAGTCATATGAAGAAGTACTGCCCAACGCCAGTTCCCTGGTCTCATTAAGCTCCGTTTCCAGGGGCTCCTGATTAAATGCATGAATGGAACTGAAATGGATTATCCGTTTTACACCCTGGTTCCTTGCGGCCCTGATAAGGTTATGGCAGCTTTCAGTATTTATTTTCTCACACTTAGGCTCCCTTTTATGAATGCTGATGAATGCCGCCAGATGGTAAACAACATCACATCCTGAGCATAAATTCTCAAGATCGGATTCATTGGTTATATCACCCCTGATAAACTCGAGCGGTAATCCCTCGAGGCCTATTGCATCACTGTGAATAAGTACTTTAACCTGATGACCCTGATCAATCAGGATCCGGCATAGGTTGGTGCCGACATGACCGGTAGCTCCGGTGACTGCTATTTTCATCTGAGGCTTCAAATTCATCCAAATGTAATCATCATTTTGAATTTCCGGCAAAAGGAATAAAATCTTACTGCTGACCTGCCCGGGCTAATTCTTTGCTCAGACCCCTGAATACTATTCCGTGAAGAGGCAAAACAGAATACCAGTAAAGACGGCCCCAGAGACCCAGCGGGCGGAATGTGGCAGTCTGGTATAATACGTCATCTGTTATTTTGAACTCAAGCCAGGCATCTCCCGGAAGCTTCATCTCGGCATAGAGAAGCAGCCTCTTCTCCTTTTTGTCAGCATAAAGTACACGCCAGAAATCCAGTGCATCACCCGGTGAGATCTCAGTGGCGCTTTTTCTTCCCCTGCGAAGGCCAACACCTCCTGAAAGCCTGTCCATGAAACCCCTGATCTCCCACAGCCAGTTTGCATGATACCAGCCGTTTTTTCCTCCTATAGACCATATCTTGTCCAGTGCGGCAGACTCATCATGCACCTTAATGACTCTATGATCCCTGAAACATCCGAAGGTGGGAACAGTAATAAGACTGGAGATACCCCCGTCAAGAACATGGCTTGATGACGCATCAGTCCAGCTTGACAATACCTCCTGCTGCTCAGTCCTGTCAAATGCCATGTGTACAGCATCATCGAAACCGATTAGCTTGATACCCAGGATCTCCGGGAGATCATTCCTGGCAACGATAACCTCTATCTTCATGCTGTGAACAAGGTTTACAGCAAGCTTATATGATGTGGAAGTGACAAAATAAAGCCAGTATGATGATAACTTCGGGGTCATGACCGGCACAACGAATATACGTCTCTTTAATTTTCTTACGGCGGCAAACCTGAGCAGCATCTCCTTATAGGTCATGATATCAGGTCCTCCGATGTCAAAACTCCTGTCAAAGGTATACTCATTCAACAGTACACCGTAAAGGAACTCTGTAACATTCTGAACTGATATGGGCTGTGATCTTGTATGGAGCCACCGGGGTGCGATCATTACCGGCAGCTTCTCAACCAGGTCACGCATTATTTCAAATGATGCACTCCCTGATCCCAGGATAATACCTGCCCTTAAGGTGGTGAGATGATATTTTCCTTCAGAAAGAGCTTCCTCAACTGCTTTACGTGATGCAAGATGCCTTGATAATTCCTTATTGTTGATAATACCGCTCAGGTATATCACCTGCCTCACCCGCGTCTCTTCAATACTCTCCCTGAAATTGATGGCTGAGGCTCTTTCCATACTCTCAAACTCATTAACCGATGCCGACATGGAATGGATCAGATAATAAGCCACATCAATATCCTCAGGAATATTCTTGAGTGAATCCTTATCCAGAAAATCTACCTCTGCAACTTCAACAAGAGAAGAGTTGTACTTACCAGAATCAAATCTGTTCCTGTCCCTTACACAGCATACTACAGTATGACCCCCTGAAAGAAGAACCGGAAGAAGTCTCTTGGCAATATAACCGGTTGCCCCGGTAAGTAGTATCTTCATAACTATAACAACATCAGAAGTGCGGAGTTGTTCGGTTGGATAACGAACCGGCAACACTGCTGAAAACCCTCAGGTTCCCGATAGGTGTCTCAGGTGTTATCTCACAGCCGGCAGAAATAATGCAGCGACTGTCAGCCTGGTTGAAGAATGAAACGGTATTTTCCCTTATTGAAGAATCATCTCCATCCTGGATGACAGAGACGGGATCACTTTTTCCGGAGAAAACCTGTCTCTTTGAAAGAAGCTTTTTCTCATTTTCAACAGATGATACCCTGTGGTCAATATCAATTATGTCAGTCCCGGTTCGGATGACATCAGCCAGTATTGCTGAAATATTGCCGCAGATATGGGTCTTTGCATACACACCCAGAGAATGAATATGATCAACCAGCACTTTCTCACGACTGAAGGCAAACTCTTTATACAGCTCGGGAGAGATGAGCGAACATACTGAGTCCCCGATGCCAATGCAATGAGCACCTGCCTTCACCTGGGCTGTGATGAAATGCACAGCACTCTCAGTGATAATATCGAGCGCCTTATGTACTTTTTCAGGATATTCATACCGTCTGGCGCGATCTGCACGGCGGCCCAGGTGGCCGGTGTGGCCCTGAGCGGCGTCGTCTTGCCGTCCCGGGTCAGCC
>JAQBHM010000405.1:0-3596 GCA_032127795.1 Bacteroidales bacterium
CATGACCCAGAAATAGGGTTCCAGTTCCAGTCCTCTGTCCATGTAAACGCGGGCTTCTCCTATCGGTCCGGTTATCATGAGCAGCTGTGCATACCACTGATAGGAAGTAGAAAAATTGGGATTCAACTGGATAGCTTTCAATAATTCCTTTTGTCCCTCCTCAAATTTTCGTGCAGGAAAGGCAAGATAAACACCCTTAACGGCATGTGCCTCCGCACAGTCAGGATCGATTTTCAGTGCCTTTTCATTGAAATCTTTCGCTTTCTGAATTCCTTCATAGTATGGCTGATACCAGCCCCATGAAGAAAGGTTGAACCATGCATTGGCCATGCCAGCGTATGCTTCGGCAAAATTCTCATCTGCGGCTATAGCCTTTTCAAAATATTGTAAGCTCCCCATTAATCCCTCTCTGTCAATATCAAACCGCTGTTCACTGTTAGCTTTATGGAGCAGGAAACGGCCCCTGAGATAATTATCATAAGCCACAGGATTTTGAGTAGGGATATTCTCAATCTGTTTGACTTCATTTTCTGCGATGACAGCTTTCAGCTTGTAAGCGACCTGCATAGCTATGTCACCCTGAACACCAATTATATCAGTAAATTTACGATCAAAATTGTGTGACCACAAATGCTGATCGCGGTAAGCATCAATAAGCTGAACAGAGATTCTTACCTCATCGTCATACTGGCGTATGCTACCTTCAAGCACATTACGTGCATTTACTTTCCTGGCAACATCGCCGGCAGTAAGTCCGGCATCCCTGAAGTGTTCCGATGTTGTCCGTGATACTACCCTTAAGTCACTGATTTGATATAGGTTATTAAGAATATCCTCCATGATACCGTCAGCCAAATACTGATTGGCCGGGTCGTCGCTGAAGTTTTTAAACGGAAGCACAACTATTGACAAATCTCTCGGATGGGTGGGAAAAATTCTAAACTGAAACTGCCCTTTAACCAGGTAACTGTTAAGTCCCCAGGCAAGAGCAAAAAAGATTATTGCTGTACCAAATACCAGGATCGCACTTTTGCGACGTTTTTTAATTCCGGGAACAGGTCCTTCTTTACTGATGGCCGGATTCTGTCGCAGGGCAGCCATAAATGCAGGAGAAGATTCATTTGTTACCTCCTCTTCCTGCAGGTCTATTATCTGAACCTCACCGGGAGGGTAGCCGTAAAATTCATGGAAACATTTACTAAAATAAGTCGGGCTGCCAAATCCCACTTTATATGCTATCTCAGATGCAGTACCGAGATTATGACTTAGCATCTCCATAGCCTTTCCAAGGCGTATTTCCCGTATAAACTGACTGCCATTCTTGTTTTTAAGAGTTCTCAGCCTCCGGTGAATGGTTGATCGGCTCATACCTGCCTCACTGGAAAGTTTACCGACATCAAAATTCTCATCAGACAGGTTGTCAAGAACAATTGCTGTCAGCTTACTGATAAAAAGTTGATCGGCTGATAGGGGGTCAGTCATTTCAGTCATTTACAATCAGATAAATATACAAAATTTTAGATGACGAGACAAATCACCTGAATTTATAACAATAAGAAGAGTGAAGCTGCCACCTCACTCTTCAAAAGTACCCCATACTATCAACTTAATATTCCATGAGAAATCTATGTTCAAAAACCTTCTGCGGGTACTTCAGGCCTTGGATTCTTTAGGCATAAGATTTATTGGTTAGTGAGTAAATTTAGAGAAAATGAGCAGTATCCGTTTTTCTCTGCGTCCCAATCATTTTACTGAGCATCCCATAATGACCGGTGAGAGGTAATCTGATCACGCTGCTCGGATTGATCCCAAACTCCTGGGTAAAAGCCCGGCTGAAGTGAGAAACGTTTTTGAATCCGGTTTTGTAAGCGGCTGCGGCAACCGTGATATTTGATCTTATAAGGAGCTCCTTAGCGGTATGGAGCCTTAGCGAGCGAAGGTATTCAGTTATTGTCTTATCTGTCAATGACCTGAATTTGCGGTATACCTGTGTGCGGCTCATCGCCATCCCTGAGCAAAGTCTTTGAATATCAAAACTCTCATCGCTCATATTTGCTATCATTATATCCCTTACTTTGTGCATGAAGGAATCTTCAAACTGAAAGTCCTTTTCTTTGGTAAGAACAAGCTGGCCTATTACTGCATATCTCTCCTGCAGCCTCTTTCGTTGAGCAATAAGTGCCTTCAAATGCACCTGGAGCTCTTCCCTGCCGAAAGGTTTGGCAATATAAGCATCAGCGCCCCTGTCAAGTCCCTTCAGTCTTGAGGCAATATCCGCCTTTGCTGTGAGAAGTACGATTGGTATATGGCTGGTGCGCAGGTCATTCTTTATCCGTTCAAGCATCTCTAATCCGTCCATTACAGGCATCATAATATCACTAAGAATGATATCAGGGACCTGCTCCAGGGCTTTTGTCATCCCCTCTTCTCCGTTGACTGCCACTATGACATCATAATCCTTTCCAAGGAATGTCATCAGGTACATGATAACATCATCATTGTCTTCAACAATGAGCAACATAGGTTTTTCATGATGATCGTGCCTGGCAGGCTGTGATCTCTGTTCCCTTCTTACCGGATGTACAATATAGCCTGCTATCTTTCTCTTAATCTCGTGTAAACCCGGTCCTTCCTGCAGCCCTGCACTTTCAGTGACAGGAAGGGTGACGGTGAATTCAGTACCCTCACCAAAGAGACTCTCAACTGCTATGGTGCCATCAAGAAGCTTCACAAGTTCTTTCGTCAGCGCCAGTCCAAGCCCTGATCCCGTTGAAACTCGTTCATCATTAATCTCAACCCGGTAAAAACGGTCAAAGATAAAAGGCAGGTGAGATTCCGGAATGCCGGTACCGTTATCACTTACCCTGATCTCAAAAAAGCCATTATCGGTAAGGGCAGTCTTTACCTCGATCACTCCTCCGGACTGTGTGAACTTAAGCGCATTTGAAATCAGATTGGAAATGATCTGCATGAGTTTGTCAGGGTCGTAATCAACTACAAGATCCTTTTTAGAGGGAAGATAGTTCAGCGTTATTTTCAATGATGCTGCTGCAGAACGGAACAGCTCTATAACTGATCGTATGTAAGGATTGATATCAGACCGGATCATTCTTACAGACATTGCCTCTGACTCCAGTTTTGAAAGATCAAGCATCTGGTTGACGAGTGTCAGGAGTATCCCTGCATTACGGTCAATTTTATCAGTCCCCTGGTTCAGCCAGTTGCCGGGATCATTGCGCATAAGGTCCGTCATCCCGGTGATAATAGTGAGTGGAGTGCGGAACTCATGGGCAATATTTGTATAAAGTCTCGTCTTGGCATCATCAAGTTCTTTTATACGTTCTGTTTCCATGTGTTCGAGCTTAATATTCTGTGAGATAAAGCTCAGGATAAAAACAAAGGCAAACCCGGATATCCATAACAGGTTGACAACAAAGAGAGAGATGTTAACTGACGGGGTCATTTCCGGTGGTACGGTAAGAAAGGGGTTAAGTAAACCGGCAGTAATAATTGTGATCGTATACAATATGAAAATCAGGAGCGTTGCACGCTTTTCGCGGAAGTTCAGAGAGAAGAAAACCTGTGCCAGTCCGACA
>JAQBHM010000406.1:0-5818 GCA_032127795.1 Bacteroidales bacterium
CAGTATTAATTCCCTGGACTCCTCCTTATTCCTGTCTTCAAAAAATGATTCCGTGTTCTGAAAAATTTTGAACACCTCTGTAAACCCGGATTTCTTTTCCATAGCATACGAGTTTTGGTTGAACTGTAAAATTATGAACAATTATTAATATATGATACTGTTATTTACTGTTTTTTATTGTTTGTCATAGTTTATCGTACTTATTTTTCAATTATATTCACTATGTTAATCATGAAACAAGTGGCTGAAGAGCTCCCGGCCCTACAGGATAAACAGAAAAATGGAACAATCTTATAACTATCAGAAGATCCCACAGTCAAGAATTGCCACTTTTGATGTCTTTGCAGTAGGAATGCTGAAACACCATGTAAGCGCTTTGCTGGAATTTGATGTCACCGACAGCCGTAGAAAACTTCAGGATCTCAGAAGGAATGGCATCAATGTCTCTTTTAACGGGTGGATCATTAAGATAATCAGTAACGTGTTGAAGCAGCACCCGGAAGCATCTGCTTTTCTTTTCAGCAAGAGCAGACTCATCGTCTTTGAGGATATCAATATTTCAATTGCAGTAGAAAAACAGATCAACGGCAAAAAGGTTCCCATTCCCCTGGTCCTCGAAAAAACCAATGAGAAGAGTGCCGCCGGGATAACCCTGGAGATCGAAAACGCCAAGAAACGTGAGTTATCGGAGAAAGATATTGTACTTGAAAAGAAACCGGCCTGGTATGAAAGACTCTACTACCGGTTGCCGGGGGTAGTCAGAAGATCAGTATGGAAGATGATGCTTAAAAATCCAGGGGTCGCATTCAGGAAGATGGGGAATGTCATGATCACCTCTGTGGGAATGATCGGAAGGATAAACGGCTGGTTCATCCATACCTCAGTGCATCCCCTCTCCTTTGGGATCGGCTCAATACTGAAGAAGCCTGTGGTAATTGATAATGAGATAAAAATCCGGGAAATACTGAATATGACAATCCTGGTTGACCATGACGTTATTGACGGAGCCCAGATGGTGAGGTTCCTGAAGGAGCTGACAAGGCAGATTGAAAGCGGGGAGGAAATAACCTTCACACAACCGTGATACAGTAATTGTTGAAAATCTTAGTTTGAATTGTACTTGCATGGATATTAAAGACTTAGGCCTGACTCCCGAAACTGAAAGCTGTATCACACAGGAAGAGCTGCACAATTTCACCGTGGGCAGGGTTACTCAACAGCATAAAGAGAGGTATATTGTCTCTGACGGGGAATCAGAATTTCCCGCGGAGATAACCGGCAACCTCAGGTATAATGCCGTTGAAGCATCGGATCTTCCTGCTGTCGGCGACTGGGTGCTGATGAGTCTCTTTGGCAATGACCTGGCAATAATCAACAAAGTGCTGCCGAGAAAAACTCTCCTTGAAAGACAGGCGACAGGCAAACATGGGGAGAAGCAGGTAATCGCCTCAAATATTACGGTGGCATTGATTGTACAGTCAGTTGATAACAACTTCAGTGTTAACCGGCTCGAAAGATACCTGGCTATCTGTCATTCCTCCGGCATCCGGCCGGTGCTTATCATCTCCAAAACAGACAAGGTGGATGAGGAATCTCTTCACCATGCTCTCGGGGTTCTGAAAGAGAGGAATATACGCATACCTGCTATAACTCTCAGCAATGTCACCCTCGAGGGATATGACAAAGTTTACGACCTGCTCGTGAAAGGAGAGACATATTGCGTACTGGGGTCTTCGGGTGTTGGCAAATCAACCCTGATAAATAATCTTGCAGGCAGGGAGATACTGCGTACGGGGGAAATAAGTGAAAGCACCAACAAAGGAAAGCACGTGACCAGCTCGCGACAGATGATAGTCCTCGAAAACGGTGCAATACTTATTGATACTCCCGGGATGAGAGAACTGGGGATAACTGAAGAAACAGAGGGTATCACCGCAACCTTTGAAGAGATAACTTCGCTGAGCCTTGACTGCAAATTCCCCGACTGTACCCATACCGATGAGGCAGGATGCGCGGTGACAGAGGCAGTGAGAAAGGGTGATATAAGCAGTGAGACACTCAGGAATTATAAAAGGATGATGCGGGACCAGGAACGTTTCCGGATAACGGTGGCTGAGAAGAGAAAGAAGGATAAGGAATTCGGGAAAATGATCAAATCAGTAATGAAGGAAAAGAAAAAGAACAAGTTCTGAGTAATTAACCTTAATGAAAACCGTCTCAAGGTAGTTGATGCCCTGCGCGGCTTCGCAATAGTATCAAGAATGTAGCTGCTCCAGGGTTTCTTCAGCGCCTGGCGGATGAAGCACCAACGGAAGGGGCCGGTTGAAACCCTCTGGCACATTGCTACCTGGACAGGATATAAAAATAATGCGGAAGCTTAATTGTACACCAATAACAGATTCAATACTCATTCGGAAGAGCAACAGCTACCTCCATACGCTTTGCCATGATATTACGGAACGGTGTGTTGGCAGCGACGGTAACAGGCAGGCTTCCCTGTACTTCAGAGATGAACTCCTGCTGTCTGGCTGGAAAACAGAGCTTCAGGAGTTTAATGCCATAGACTGGAAAGATGGCGGAGCCTCGCTGAAGGTTGAGGACCAACAATTCAATGCCCTTGTCAGTCCGTACAGTACCTCCTTTAAGGGAGCGGCGGAACTGGTGGCAGCCACCTCCGTTTCAGAACTGGAAAGCCTTAATTCCACAGGGAAAATAATCCTTCTCAGGGGTGATATAGCCAGGGAGCAACTTATGCCAAGAAATTTCGTATTCTATAATCCTGAAGAACATCAAAAAATCATATCCCTGCTTGATAACAGCGGAGCGAAAGCACTGATATGTGCCACCGGCAGAAAAGTATTCCTGGAGTCAGTTTCAGAACGGATACCCGGTAACGGATATAATGTCATTGGCAGGAAAGGCACCAAAGACTCCGGTAAAATAGTTGTGACTGCTCATATAGATGCAAAAAAAGGTACCCCGGGGGCAATTGACAATGCAACCGGTGTTATTATACTGCTGTTGCTCGCTGACCTGCTGAAAGACTACGAGGGAGAAAAAATGATTGAGCTGGTTGCACTGAACGGGGAGGACTATTATGCGGTGCCCGGACAGATGAAATATATAGCCGTCAACCAGGGCTCATTCAATACTGTGATGCTTAACATTAATATCGACGGAGCAGGTTATAAAGAGGGACCTTCTGCATTCTCGCTTTTTGACCTTCCAGACAATGTTGACAAAGCCACCAAATCAGTCATGGAAAATTTTCCGGCGATAAAAGAAGGCATTAAATGGCCCCAGGGAGACCACAGCATCTTTCTCCAGTATGGCATACCCGCAATAGCTGTTTCTTCAAAATGGTTTATTGACAATATCAGTGATCAGGATATAACTCACACTCCCAAAGACAATCCGGAGATTGTCGACTGCAACAAACTGGTTGAAATTGCCAGGGCACTTGACGCTCTCGTGAGAAAACTCTGACACGGGCATGACCTCATTCCCTGCCAATAGCACACTGCCGGCTGCTGCATTTACAGATATTTTATTCCACCCTTTTTATAAAAATTCATTAGCTCTCAACAGTTTATCTTCATCCTTTTTGATTATTTTTGATTTCACTCTCCCGGCGGAAAGAGAGACCCGGAAGACATTGAAGGGGAAATTGCTGCTGACAATCCGATTAAAGTATTGCAGCAAACCCTGAAATCAGAAACAAAATACCACTCATTATGAAAAGATTATGCCTATTCCTGACAGCTTCTGTTGTACTCTCTGTGACTGTTATGGCACAGAAGGAGGGTCTGAAATCAATCAATCAAAGTGACCTGAAAGCTTATATGACATTCTTTGCCTCTGATGAGCTTGAAGGACGTGAGACAGGGACAAACGGAAATAATGTAGCCGCCCTTTACCTGAAAACCAGTCTGATGAGACTGGGGCTGATGCCTTATGCCGAAACAGGTGATTATTTTCAGATGATACCAATGGTTTCAAAGCTCATTGATCCCGCCGATAACTATATTAGTATCAATAATACCGGTGGTGAGACTGTTTTTTCATCCGACTCTGTTGTCTTCTTCTCGGAGCCGTCAAAAACGGTTGATCTTGCAGGTGATGTTGTATTCGCTGGCTATGGGTATGAAGATAAGGAGACCGGATATAATGACCTCGAAGGTATTGAACTGAATGACAAGATTGTCTTATTCATGACCGGAAGCCCTCAGCTGACAAAAGAGGGGGTAAATGATGTCATGTTTAACCCGGAAATTGAAGGGCCTAAGCTGAATTCGATTTTCAGTAAAGGGGCAAAAGCTGTAATGATTGTTTATAACCCGAAGAGCATATTCTCAGATGTCTTTGATTCCGGATTGGCTGAAATGGCTCCCGGAAGAGCAGGTAAGAAAATGGTCTCAGTAAAGAGCAGTACAGAAGCACCCGAAGAAGTACCGATAGTAGCTGTAACACAGCATACTGCCGATATCCTCCTGGAAACTGCAGGTTATAATCTTAAAGAGATGGAGGATAGGATCCTGGCAGACAATAAGCCAGTCTCTCTTGAAATAGAAGGCATTACGGCTTCATTCAGGTCAGGTGTCAGAACGTCGGATTTTTTCAGCCCCAATGTGATTGGGTTTATTGAGGGCTCTGATCCTGTTCTTAAAAATGAATGCGTGATATATACCGCTCATTTTGACCATGCAGGGCTCAATGACAGGGGAGATGTACTTAACGGAGCGGATGATGATGCTTCTGGATCAATGGCGATGCTTGAAATTGCAGAAGCATTTATGAAACTAAAGAAAAAACCGTTGAGAACCATCGTTTTTGCATGGGTCAACGGTGAAGAAAAAGGATTGCTGGGTTCACGCTTTTATGCCGATAACCCCTATTTTCCAATGGACAAAACCCTGGTGGATATCAATCTCGATATGATTGGCAGATCAAAAACTGCCGCTGATACAATCAAATTCATGGGTTATGACCTGACAGTCACACAACCCGGAGAGGTATTGTCATATTCAGCCCATGAAAGCACGGAGCTCCTTGAGATGCTGACAGCATCAGCTGCTCAGTCAGGTGTCAGGGTCATTGACATGGGGAAGGATCTCCAGTTCGGTAGCAGTGATCATGCAAGTTTTATGGCGAAGGGAGTACCCGCTTTCCTTTTCATAAGTGGTATGCATTCTGATCTGCACCAAACAGGCGACGATGTTGAAAAAATAGATTTTGACAAGATGGAGGCAGTCTCAAAAATGGTTTTCCTGTTAGGATATAAGGTTGCCAACCAGAGAGAGAGAATTAAGCTGGATCTCCCCCAGTCTTCGCCGGATTAGAACTCGTACTGATAAGTCACACCCTCAACAGGGTACTCTCCTATTTCTATAGTTGCTGCTGAAGAGACCCTGGCACCCACAACTCCCAGCCCGTCTGAAACATTGGAGTATACCAGCACCGGTTCTGAAAAGAATGAGTCACGCGTCTGCATATGCGCCGCATATGAACGCAGGTAAAGGTAAAGCTCTTTGGTGATGGAAAGCAGTTCGATCTTAAAATGGGTAAACTCATAGTAAGTTGTGTCAGGCTTCCTGTAGAAAGATAATTTCAGTGTCAGATCATACTCTTTACCTGAGATCAGTTCATCGCTGAAAACATTATATGTGTTACTGCTGTATATCCCGAAGAGATCTTCTTCCTGTTCTGGAGCGATGATCGGATCAGCGGTGGCTGCATAGCCGTCATCAGACATGGTAACCTGAGATCGGAAGAGCGTCGTGTAGGGACAGAGTGGCTCCATACGGGTAGATCGCGGTGG
>JAQBHM010000407.1:0-2548 GCA_032127795.1 Bacteroidales bacterium
GATTAACCGTTACCGTGAAGTTCTTTTCTATAGTGCGGAAGTTCATGGGGAAGAATCGGAGCCGTTCTTCCACATCGCCCAGCCTGCCAAGATTCAGTGTGGCTCCGTACTCTGTACCTCCGGCAAGAGGTTTCGAAGGACGGAAGATGAGGGTGAGGTCGTCAGCCCACTCTGTCTTGCCCTTCAGCGAGGGAGTAAAGGTAAACAGGTTCTGGCTCTTCCCCCTGTCAATGGCTGCAGCGAACTCAGGAGTGAAGACTACCTGTATAACACTGCCGGCAGGGATGACCCCGGTGGTGTAGGCTGCTATGTACTTGCTGAAACCCTTGTCTATTACAGTAACAGCGGGTGTGACTTTCGATACAGTGGCTTTTTCACTGCTTCTGCCGCATGATACTGCAATGACAGCCAGTGAGACTGCTAAAAGAATGTAACGGTTCATGGTATAAGTAGTTATGTTATCAGACTGCCGTGATTTCAGTACGAAGTAATCCTATATAATCCCGTATCTGATTCAGTGTTTCAACAGTGACATTCATCTCACTTCCCGTGGCAGTGATGATCTGCTTTACAGTATCTATCTTAACATCTCCCTGATGATAATAGATATCAAAGGAGTCAAACCACCGGTTGAGATACTTCAGTTTCTTGGTGTAGAAGACAACCATGGGATCATCATAGTAATTCTTCATGAAGCTGAGCAGCGAGAGGAGAGAGTACTTTTGTTCAGCTATCTTCTCAATAATCTGGGGGTCAGGATTTTTCGGGTCATAGGCCAGGTGTGTTGCCAGGTACATAGACTCTATCCAGCCCCCCATCATCATCAGGCCGAGGGAGCCCTGGCTTCCTTCGTTACGGAGGTGTTCGTCTATTTTTTTGTAGGCATCATTCATTAAATCAGTAAGGGAGTCAGCATTGCTCATTGATCTGTCGACCTCCCTCAAGGCATCGGCGAGGAAGCTGTCAGGCATGCCGAGCCTGTCGCTAAGCTTCTTGATGGTATTGAAATAACTGACCGTCTGCCTGTTAAGACCGAAGATCTTCATATAGCCCATATCTACGCCATAGACTCCGAGGTTCATTGCAGCCTTGTAGCTGCTCATGTAAAGGTCGCAGTTGTCTGACGGAGAGATGATGGTGTCATTGAATGAGAGGTCCAGCCTGTTGAAGATGTTGCATACCTCCACCGGGGAGAGGAGGCCGTAGTATATCTCCCTGATTTTACTGGTATCATCAGGGGTGGCGGGGATGTATGTTGAGAAGACCGGCGCGGAGACCTGGGGGCCTGTCTGTGTTTTTTTGCATGAGGCGAGTGTTACCGCTAAAATGCATAAAAAAGCAACTACCTGAAAGGGACTTCTCATAGGGTTAAAAAATTTACTCTAAGGTAGGAAAAAAGAAGCTATCTGGTGAGCATTTACATAATAATGCGGTTGCCGAGGCCTGTTGAGATCTTTTTCTGAAGCGAGGTCATCACCTTATATCGTTCCTGCAGTGCTGCTATCTTCTCATCATCACCGGCAGCCTCTATCATTGCCCTGCGAAGCTCCTTCTGCATCATTTTTATCTTGTCGCCCTTGAACTTGAGCACCACTTCGGGCACCATCTCCTTCAGCTTCATATCTTCTGTCTCCACATAATTGCCGCGGGTGTTCCATATCTTGCTGAGGGTATACTGTTCGGTAAGCATATCCACGGCCATGGCGCTGATGGCAGGTTCCGAATGGTGCACAAAGTGTCTGTCACCGGGGAACAGTCCCTGGTTGACATTAAAGGTTATCTCTTTGAAGATGGCATCAAAGACCGGGTTTTCAAATTCCAGCTCGTCCTCCGTCACCTGTCCTATTATATAGTCTGCCACGGTGGTGATGGTCTCTGTGCCGCTCTCCCTGTCAGTCTCTCTTGTCATCACCACGGTGCCGTAGCGCAGCAGCATTCTTAGCAGTTCTCTCTCGGAGTAGTATGATGTCTCCTCTTTCTTCTTCTGTTTCTGCGGTGCTGCCAGTGCCGGCACCACGGTATCCTGTACCGGGTAGGCATTACGGTCGCGGAAGCTCTGCTGCTGTCGCAGCTTCATCACCTCATCGAGGACCACCTCCTCGGGCATGCTGAGCAGCAGGCTGCACTCCTTAACATATATTGTACGGCTTATCTGGTCCGGGATGACGGCTATGGAGCGCACCACCTCGCGCACAAGGTTGGCACGGCGCACAGGATCAGCCTTTGCATCGTCAAGCAGCAGCTTCGTCTTGAACCTGATGAAGTCGGTCTCATTCTCTGTCAGGAATTTTTTGAACTCCTCGTTTGATACTTTTTTGGAATAGGAGTCGGGGTCTTCACCGGCAGGGAGGAGCACTATTCGCACGTTCATGCCCTCTTCCAGCACCATGTCGGTGCCGCGCACCGAGGCTTTCACGCCGGCCTGGTCGCCGTCATAGAGCATGGTGATGTTGGGGGTGAAGCGCTTGATGAGGCGTATCTGTTCCTGGGTCAGGGCGGTGCCCGATGAGGCCACGACGTTTTCCACGCCGGCCTCATGCATTGAGAG
>JAQBHM010000408.1:0-4205 GCA_032127795.1 Bacteroidales bacterium
TACCCCCCTTGGAATCAAATTTGATTGTAGGTGTTTTTGGTGTTCCATCAATGATGATCGGTTCCATAGTTATCTTAATTTAAGATTATTCATTTCATGCGTTACTGACGATGGCACTCAGGCGAAAGGCTGAATGTCCTCTGTCATACTGTTTAAATTTAAATTCCAGGTCATTCCCGGTTTTTCTGGCCATGTCAATCAGGCCAAGGCCACCCAGGCCCTTATCGGTAATCTCCTGATGATTAAGAATCTCCTTATATAAATCTTTTATCTCTTCTGAAGTTGAATTATTAATATGTGTAATTTTTTCTTCGAGCTCCCTTATCCTGCGGGTGTAAATGAAATTACATGTTGTAATACGGTAACCTCCGGAAGTCTTCTCCATTACTACCAGTCCGTAACGGTCTGGTTTTGATGCGTAATAACCGGATGGCACATTATCAGCATGATGGTACAGATTCTGAAGGCTCTCCACAAGAACATTATATACTTTCTTCCTTACCTTTGGGCTCTCGCGGTTTGTAATCAGCTTACCCTCAACCGCATCAAGCACCTTATTGATCACCTCAGAGTCAACATTACCCTTAAAATAGAGGATAGCATCCCTAATATCAAGGTCTCTCACAAGGAATTCAAGATCAAAACTCATCTGGCTATCATTACAAATAAATAAGGATTATACAAAGAACAAAAATAGAAGTTTGTTGAAAACGTGCAACATGGCTATACCATTATTTTGTCTTATGATCCGCTTTTTTTGACCAAGGGAGCATGCAAGTCTGCCAACGGTTGGTTACTGTCTGTGAGTATCTTTTCCTTTCATTGAACCCTCGTAAAGGTCATAGCCCTGTAACCTGCATTCAATGTTGCCGTTGAAGAGGTCATATCTTCGTGATGACTTTAATCCGATGGCCTTAAGTGCATCCCTGTCACCTGACAGCACCCAGGCCGTATAACCGTGATAGTTATGTTTGAGGCGGCTGCCAATCTCGCCGTAAAATTCACTCATTCCTTCTCCCCCGATACGTTGTCCGTAAGGCGGGTTCATTATCAGGAATCCTTTCTCAGCCGGTGGAGGTGTATTGAGGAAGTCAGCCTGGGTAAGAGAGACCGTTTCACGCAATCCTGCTCCGGTAATATTTGATGAAGCTATGCGTATGGCCTCTGCGGAAATATCGCTTCCGAAGATTTTAACGGGAGATTTCCTCTCCTTCTTTTCCGCGTCAAACCTGACAGACCTGAGAAGAACATCATCATAGTCTCTCCACTTCATAAATCCAAAGCTTCTCCTGAACCTTCCGGGAGCAATATTGCGGGCTATGAGACCTGCTTCAGCAACAATAGTTCCTGACCCGCACATGCCATCAACAAGAGGGACATCCGCCTTCCATCCTGAGAGCATGATTATGCCTGCGGCCAGCACTTCATTGAGCGGTGCCGCCACCTGCTCCTCCCTGTAGCCTCTCTTGTAGAGTGGCATTACGGTGGAATCAAGCGAGATAGTGACCCTGTCATGACTGATGTGGAGATTGACAAGAAGATCTGGTGACCTCGGATCTACTGATGGTCGCTTTGATGTCAGACGCCTGAAGAAATCCGCTATTCCATCCTTGACCACAAGTGCCGGATAACCTGAGTGTGTGAAATGCTTCGAGGTAACCACAGAAGAAACGGCATAAGTTTTTTCAGGATCGAGGTACCTGTCCCACTCTACCCTTACAGTGCCGTCATACAGATCTGTGGGCTTGGCAATCGTAAACTCCGCCACCGGCACCAGGAAAGAGAGCGCTACCCTGCTGTTGTAATTGACTTTATACAGTAACTCCTTTGTCCCCTCAAAAGTCACTGCCCGGTTCCCTGCCCTCACCTTCTCAGCCCCCAGTGCTGCCAGTTCAGCAGCAAGGACCTCCTCGAGTCCAAAGAGGGTCTTTGCAATTAGTTTCACCGTGCCTCCTCTTTATAACCCAGCAGCTTGCGGTAAAGAACCGGATTATTGATTATTGAGAGTGCCTTCATGATTCCCGGATCATTGCTGTTCACTACCCTGAAATATTCATTCATGTCCCACAGGTCCCTGGCAACAAGCCCTTTCATCACTTTTGTCATTTCAGTTGCAGAAACATCATACTGTGCCTGATTAAAAACTACCTTATTCTTTTCCCCTGCATCAATAAGGGCAGCCTTTGCCTCATCAGAAAAGCTGAATTCCTTTTCGAAGCGCTCAAAGGTCCTATATTTCTTCAATAACATCTTTCGGTTCTGGTCTGTATAGGAAACAACAAAGTTCTGAATTGTTGAAGTCCTTATCAAATCACGGTAATAATCTGAATAATAGGTTGTGTCAATTGGGATAAACACATCAGGTGTGATTCCCCCGCCGCCGAAGACGCTCCTCTTGTTCAACAGGGTGAAGCGTCTTAGTGAATCGGGCAGATTGAGTGAATCAGGATGCATGAGTTCACCATTGAGATACCTGCTGTAGTATTTCTGAATGTATTTGTCAAAACCATCCTTGTAGGAGGTCTGGATGGATCTCCCTGAAGGTGTAAAGTAGCGGGCAATTGTAATTCTGATCTCCGATCCGTCAGGGAGTGAAAAGCCATTCTGAACCAGTCCCTTGCCAAAACTTCTCCTGCCTATTATCACCCCTCTGTCCCAGTCCTGCACTGCTCCGGCCATAATCTCACTTGCCGAGGCTGAACCTTCATCAATGAGTATTGACACCCTGGCGCCTGTCAGCGAGCCTGAAACCCTTGAATTATATTCCTGTCTTGAGGTGTGTCTGCCCTCAAGATATACTATCAGTTCTTCACCTTTCAGCAGTTGGTCAACAATCTGGACTGCCGGGATCATATATCCTCCGGAGTTACCCCTGAGGTCTATTACCAGGTTGGCCATATTTTGTTTTTTCAGCTGTACCACAGCATTGTCAAATTCCACCGAAGTCTGTTCAGAGAACCGGCTGAGTTTTATATATCCGACATCATCTGAAAGCATATATGCTGCATCAAGGCTGTTGACAGGGATCTTGTCACGTGTGATCGTGAACTCAAGCAGCTCTTTTACGCCACGGCGGAATACCGTAACTGTTACCAGGGTCCCCTTTGGCCCCATCAGCCTCTTTCTTACTCCTGTGGTTGTTAACCCTATGCCGGTCACCTTCTCCCCGGCAATGCTTACTATCCTGTCCCCGGAAAGGATGCCAACCTTCTCCGAAGGCCCTCCCGGAGTAGGAGAAATTATTATTATAGTATCATTGAGCAGGTTAAACTGAACCCCTATACCTTCAAAGTTTCCCTGAAGCGGCTCTTTCTCCTCCTGCACATCTTTAGCAGGTATATAAACTGAGTGAGGATCAAGATTTTTAAGTGTATTGATTATCATCTCTTCCGTCAGGGATGAGATATTCACACTGTCAACATATACTGCTTCAAGCAGTGCCAGCGTCTTGCCGATCTTGAAAGTCTCCTGCGTCAGACCCTGTGCCATGAGCCCTTCTGACAGCCCGCTTTTAACAGTATTCTGGACAACTGCCAGTACACAAATAATATATATGAAGCGCTTTATCATTTTGAATTTTTTAATAAGTTAAATCTCCAGCTCTACTCCCATTCTATCGTCGATGGCGGCTTGGAGCTTATGTCATAGACAACCCTGTTTATTCCTCTTACTTTGTTTATTATCTCATTTGAGATGTCAGACAGAAATTCGTGCGGCAGGTGACTCCAGTCTGCAGTCATGCCGTCAGTAGATGAAACAGCTCTCAGTACTACTGCATTTTCATAGGTCCTTTCATCACCCATAACGCCTACAGACTGCACAGGAAGAAGTATAACAGCTGCCTGCCATACCTTGTCATACAATCCATGCTTCTTAAGTCCGGAAATGAATATCTCATCTGCTTCACGCAATGTATCAAGCTTGGCCCTGGTAATGTCACTTATAATCCTTATAGCCAGTCCCGGTCCGGGGAAAGGGTGCCTGTTAAGGATCTCTCCCGGCATATTCAATGCATGCCCTACCCTTCTTACTTCATCCTTGAAGAGAAGTCTCAGCGGTTCGATAACTTTAAGATGCATCTTTTCAGGAAGGCCTCCCACATTATGATGAGATTTTATTGTTGCTGAAGGTCCGTTGACTGATACCGACTCAATAACATCAGGGTAAATAGTCCCCTGGGCAAGCCATTTAACGCCTGTGACACT
>JAQBHM010000409.1:0-3907 GCA_032127795.1 Bacteroidales bacterium
GTGCTTGCATTCACACACCCGGTTACAGATAAGCCCATGCGCTTTGAATCAAAAGTCCCGGCTAAGTTCCGCAGGCTCTGTTAATGGCTGTATCCTGTAAGATAACATATGAGCCCTGTCAATGACAGAGATTCAGAAAGGCCAGAAGTTATTGTCATACCATACCTGCTCCCTCAGATCCTTGTCGATCCTTATCAGCCATTTGTGATGTCCCCTCTCCCACTCGGCGAGCATCAGGTATGTCTCTTTCTCATTCCTGTCAGTGGCTGATTCTGCACGTCCGGCATAGAGGTTCACTGCCCTGGTCTCAAAATCTATGGCGGCACCTATGGCAGCAGCTTCAAAACCTGCAGCACTGATCTGTGTCTTCATTTCTGCTGAAAGCACCTTCATGGCAACCTCTTCAGACGGATCTTCCTCATGGGGTGTATTCTCAGTAAAAGTCCTGTGCTTTTCATAGTGTGAGAATTGCTTCGAAAGAAAGGCAATATGCTGATCCTCCTCATCGGCCATCATGGAGAAAACCTTTCTTACAGCTTCACTTTTTGTCTGTGCAGCCACTGTTGAGTAAAACGCTTTGCCTCTCTGCTCCAGCAAAATGGCTTCCTTTAAAATATCAGTAGTACTTTTAGCTTCCATATTTTATCTTTTTCGGGTAGTGACAATACTGTTTATTGAGTTAACAATGGGATTCCTATATTGTTTCCTGAATGCCAGATTGTTTTTTTCTCCGGGCCGGAAATGGTGCCGCTGACCTTTTTTTCAGAACGACTGCATCTCATATAGTTTTTTATATATGCCGTTCCCGCGCCCCAGCAGTTCTTCATGTGTGCCAATCTCCTCAATGCGGCCGTTCTCAACCACCACGATGAGGTCAGCATGTTGCACCGTAGAAAGGCGGTGGGCAATGACAATTGAGGTCCTGTTCTCCATCAGCTTCACCATCGCATCCTGCACCAGGCGTTCTGACTCTGTATCAAGTGAAGATGTTGCCTCATCCAAAATAAGTATCGGCGGGTTGGCCATGACAGCCCTGGCGATGCTTATCCTCTGACGCTGGCCGCCGCTGAGCTTATTGCCTCCCTCGCCCACCGTACTCTCATAACCATCGGGAGTCTCCATCACAAACTCATGGGCATTGGCAATTAATGAGGCCTTTTCAACTCCTTCACTATCTGATTCCTGCATTGCAAAAGCAATATTATTGCGGAAGGTGTCATTGAATAGTATAGCCTGCTGGCTCACTATCCCCATAAGATGCCGCAGGTCTTTCAGGTTTGCATCCCTGATATCAATTCCATCAATCAGGACAGCTCCTTTTTCAGGATCTATGAACCGGGGTATCAGATCAACCAGGGTAGATTTACCTCCCCCGGAACGGCCTACTACAGCCACTGTCTGTCCCTTGAGTATTTTTAGATTTATCTCTTTCAGAACCGGCTCATGTCCATAGGCGAACCATACATTTTTGAATTCAATGCTCTCTCTGAACCCGGTAAGCCTTATTGCATCCGGCTTTTCCCTGATGGTCTCCTCTGCATCAAGAACCTCATTGACCCTTTCAATTGATGCCATTCCCTTCTGTATATTGAACCAACCGCTTGTTATCGCTTTGGCAGGCTGAATAATCTGAGAAAAGACAATAACAAAGGCGATAAGCCTGTCGGGTGACATGTTGCCGGTGCCATTCAGTGCCAGCATACCTCCGTAGTAAATAAGGATAAGCAATACTACCGTCGAAAGAAATTCAGAGACAGGATGAGCAAGATAAGCCTTGCGCGCCACCCTCCTGAATATTTTAGTATAACGTTCGTTGGCCTCACCAAACTGACCGGTCATCTTGGTTTCAGCATTAAATCCCTTAACGATACGCAGGCCTGAAAGAGTCTCCTCAAGCACTGAAAGGAGTCTGCCCAGCGACTGTTGACCGACAAATGAAGCACTCTTGAGAGAGCGGCTGATGCGTGCGATTATCCACCCGCTTACCGGCAGAAGCACAATGGCAAACAGGGTCAGCTGAGCGCTGTTCACAAGGAGGTACACAACAAAGATTATAATTGTAAACGGGTCACGAAACATCATTGAGAGTGATGACATCACAGAGATCTCAATCTCCTGAACATCATTGGATACCCTTGTCATCAGGTCTCCCTTGCGTGCCTCTGAAAAATACGAGAGAGGAAGCCTGAGAACCTTATCGTAGAGTTTCGCCCTGATATCCCTGACAGTCCCTGCCCTCATACTTGCCATGCAATTGTTGGCAAGAAATATTAAGAGGTTCTTGATGAAGCTTGAAAGGGCAAAGATAAAGGTCACGAACAGAAGTGTCCGGGTCTCCCCGAACCTGTCAATCGATGATGAAAAGATATAGTTTGTATAATTCTTTATATACTCGGCTGAAAAGACGAATGAGCCCGGGTCGGGACTCACCTCCACCCTGTTGAAGAGTATCTGAAGAAAGGGTATTATCAGTGTATAGGTAAAAAGGGCAAAAAAAGCACTGAAAATATTATATGACATATTCTGTACAGCAAGCCATTTATATGGCTTCAGGTAGTGGAGGAGAATTTTTATGCTTTTCATTCCGGCAGGGTCAGAACCCTGTATAATTAAAAGGGGTTATGGCCTTGAGCTCCTCTTTAACCAATGGGTCAAGGTCAAGAGAGTCAATGAATGCGTGTATTACTTCTGCCGTCACCTTCACATTTGTCCTGGTAAGGTCCATGAGTGACTCATAGGGTTTGGGAAATCCTTCGCGCCGGAGGACTGTCTGTATGGCTTCTGCCACCACCACCCAGTTATCTTCAAGATCTGCCTTTATACGTTCATGGTTTACAAGGAGTTTTGAAAGCCCTTTCTTTACTGATTTGTATGCTATGAGTGAGTGAGCCATTGCCACCCCGGTATTGCGGATCACTGTAGAGTCAGTGAGGTCACGCTGCAGACGTGACAGGGGCAGCTTTGAGGAGAGATGGCCGAATATGGCGTTTGCCATGCCGAGATTGCCCTCGCCGTTCTCAAAATCAATCGGATTTACCTTATGAGGCATGGCTGAGGAACCTATCTCTCCCTTTACAATGACCTGTTTAAAATAGTCAAGTGAGATATAGCTCCACATATCCCTGCACAGGTCAGTAATTATTGTATTTATACGGCTTATGTTGTCAAAGAGGGCGGCAAGCCCGTCATAATGCTCAATCTGGGTTGTTGTCTGCTGTCTTTCGAGCCCCAGGCTGCTGCCGAGAAAACTGTTGGCAAAGGCTATCCAGTCGACGCCGGGGTAAGCGGCCTTATGAGCATTGAAATTACCCGTTGCCCCTCCAAACTTGCCACTGTACCTTACAGCAGTCAGTGCAGACAGCTGTTCATCGAGACGCTCCCTGAAGACGGCAATTTCCTTGCCGAGACGCGTAGGTGATGCCGGCTGACCATGGGTTCGGGCAAGCATGGGAATTTCTGCCCAGTCTGAGGAGTACACCTCAAGAGTCTCACGCAGGGTGATGAGCATAGGGATTATGACCTCTTTCATTGCATCCCTGACAGCCATGGGAATGGCAGTGTTGTTGATATCCTGCGAGGTAAGCCCGAAGTGAACAAACTCTGACCAGCGTTCCAGTCCCAGTGCCTCTACCTTCTCCTTGACAAAGTACTCGACAGCTTTTACATCATGATTGGTAACCGCCTCCTTAGCTTTAATAGCCTCAGCATCAGCTTCATTGAAGTCAGAATATATATGTCGCAGTGCTTTGTCAACACCTTCGGGAAAACCTTTGAACTGTGGCAGTCCTGCTGAAGAAAGAGCAATAAAATACTCCACCTCGGTCATGACGCGGTAACGCATCAGCCCGTATTCGGAATAAAAAGGTATCAGCTCCGTGATTCGCTGGCCGTAACGGCCGTCAACAGG
>JAQBHM010000410.1:0-8673 GCA_032127795.1 Bacteroidales bacterium
GGCAGGTCAGACTATCCGAACCAGATAAATAACGTACTTGGATTTCCGTTTATCTTCAGGGGTGCTCTTGATGTCAGGGCATATACAATTAATGAGGAGATGAAACTTGCTGCCACCAAGGCACTTGCAGAACTGGCCAGAGAACCGGTTTCTGATGAAGTATGCAAAGCTTACAATGTAAGCAAGCTGGAGTTTGGCAGGGAGTATATAATACCCAAGCCTCTTGATCCCAGGCTGATCTCAAGGGTTGCCTCAGCAGTGGCAAAGGCTGCCATTGATTCAGGGGTCGCAAGGGTCATGATTGATGACTGGGATGAATACAGAGCCTCGCTTGACAGGAGGACCTCCGAGCACATTAACAGGATTGCGCAGATAACCTGTCTCTAGGTTACGCTACATAAAACAAGGACCGCCTCTCGCCTACCTGGCGAAAGGCGGTCCTCTCATTTACCCTCCTTACTAAACCTATCAAACTACTGTGCCCAAACCCTTAAAAAGCACAGTATATCATTTATCTTCCAGATGCCATTTTTGTTTCGTACATTTTCAGAATCAGCTCTGAGAGCTGATCTATTGTAAAGCTGCTGCGGTTAAGGGTGACGTCAAACAAATAATCAAGATTCAACGGCTTCTTGTCAAGAAATTCCACTATCAGCTTGTGGCGCTTTTCATCAGTCTCTGCAATATACTTCTCAGCCTTATCAATGAGCATTGCCTTCTTCTTCATGACATTCTCAACCCTCCAGTAATGAGGAGCTACCAGCCTGACATGCAGGGCCCTGGGCATATCCCGGGTTATTGCAACCCCTCCCCTCCCTATTATTACTGAATGACCGTCATGAGCCATCGTCATCACAACATCCCTTATGGCTTTCTTTACAGAACTGTCAGTAACAAACGAACCCGAAAATGCCATGATCATCTCAGACATGTCATTCATTGAGAGCCCCTGGTAATAAGTCTCAATCCTATGGGTATCGGTCCGCAATTCATGGGCTGCATGATAGATGATATCCTTGTCAACCCATTTCCATTTGGTAGTATTGTGTTTAAAATTGAGCCGGTTAACCAGTGAAGCAGCAACCTCTCTTCCGTCACAGCCCGTCAAACGTGAAACTGTAATAATCGGGCCCGATTTTTCGAAAGGCCTTCCAAGCATTTCCGCCCTGTAGCGAGTGTCAAAATAATCGAATATCTTCTTCATGGCCAAGGGTATATCACCTGCGGGTTTCAATCAGAAATCCAACCGGCCATGCAGGTGTAAATTTTTACATAATATACACAAAAAAAAATGAAATGTCAATCTGATATGGCAAAATGTTTGAGAAAATGCTGCTTAAAGCGGCATTGCCCTTGAACATTCTTCCTCAACCTCACTGATTGTCTTGGGTTTGGGTTTACCCAGCAACCGGTATCCGTTCTCCGTTATCAGGAAGTTCTCTTCATTTCTGATTCCGCCAAAGTTGCGGTATTCTTCCACTTTGTCATAATTGATAAATTCTGCGTTATGACCTTTCGCCTTCCACTGGTCAATCAGTTCCGGGATAAAATATATTCCCGGCTCTATGGTCAATACAAATCCGGGCTCCAGCGGACGCCCGAGACGCAGTGACTTAATACCGAACTGCGTAGGTTTCGGATTACCGGCCCATCCGACATAAACTTCTCCAAGGTCTTCCATATCATGCACATCAAGCCCCATCATGTGACCCAGTCCGCAAGGGAAAAAGAGAGCATGGGCGCCAGCTTCCACAGCCCCTTCAACATCGCCTTTCATTATCTTCAGATCTTTCATGCCCCTTACTATTACCCGGGCAGATTCAAGATAGACCTCCCTGAAGGGTGTTCCGGGTCTCAGCATCTCAATAGCCGTATTATGGCTTTTAAGGACAATGTTGTAGATTTCGCTTTGCCGCGTTGTGAAATGAGCATCAACAGGCATTGTGCTTGAAAGGTCTCCGGCATAGCCAAGCTCTGTCTCGGCACCGATATCAAGCAGGAACATTCTGCCTGGCTCCAGAGTATTGCCGTGATAATGATTGTGCAGCGTCTGCCCGTTTATGGTGGCTATCACCGGGAAGGCTATCTGTCCGCCTGAAGCAACAGCCATTGCCTGAACAGCTGCTGCAATTTCTGACTCCCTGATACCAGGTCTTACCAGACGCATGGCAGAACGGTGCATGTCAACAGAGATATCAACTGCCTTCTCTATCTCAGCTATCTCTTCCTCACTTTTGTGATTGCGCTGATCAACCACTGCCATAATAAGCTCAGGAGACGACTCACTCTTCGTCTCAGCAGGCAGTATCCCCAGCAGCTCAAACAGTTTGATTTTGTTCTCCGGTCTGTAAGGTGGCAGGAAATGAATCCTGCGGCCCTTGCTGGCAGCCTTTTCAAGAAGCTCAGGCAGCTTTGAAAGTGGAGCAGTCCTTGTAATCCCTACAGAGACAGATCGTTCAGAAATGGTAGGCTGGGGACCCATCCAGACGAAATCCTCAACTGTAAGGTCATTGCCAAAAACAGTTTCCTCACCTGAATCACAGTCAATTACGCCCGCCAGGCCGGGAAAGCTGAGACCGAAAAAATAAAGAAAGGTACTGTCCTGCCTGAAATGATATGTATTGTCTGCATAATTCATGGGACTCTCCTCATTACCCAACAGGAGGATAATTCCAGAACCCAAGCTTTTCCTTAACCGGTTACGTCTCCGGATGTAAATTTCTGATCCAAACATGGCAATTAGTTTTTATATATTATTTAAAATTCCTCGTGTTCTGTCCTGCGAATGATCTCATTCTGAAGGTCTTCACCGAGATCATTGAAGTAGTCACTGTATCCTGCTACACGAACAATAAGATCACGGTAAAGCTCAGGATTCTTCTGAGCCTGACGCAGCGTTTCTGCATTGACGACATTGAACTGGATATGGTGGCCGTCAAGGCTGAAGTAACTGCGGATCAGTGCTGTCAGTTTAGGGTAGCTGTCCTCATCCTCGAAAAACTCGGGAGAGAACTTCTGGTTGAGAAGAGTACCGCCTGTCCGCAAATGGTCAATTTTTGATGCAGATTTAATTACAGCCGTAGGGCCCTGTCTGTCAACACCCTGGAAGGGTGATATTCCCTCTGAGAGCGGAACGGATGCCTTGCGGCCGTCAGGTGTGGCACCTGTCACATTGCCAAAATAGACATGCGAAGTGGTGGGGAGCATATTTATGCGGTGTACTCCTCCGCGTGGCGTAGGCCTGCCGTTAACAGCATCATAGAAAATCTCAAAGACCTCCACCGCCTGCTGATCGGCATAGTCATCATCATTACCGTACTTGGGAGTGTTGTAGATCATCTCATACTGCATCTGCTCATATCCTGCAAAGTCTTTGGCAAGAGCATCAACAAGCTCACTCCATTTGAACTTTCTCTTGTCATATATATTGAACTTTATGGAAGTGAGGATGTCAGTTATGCTTCCCAGACCAACCCCCTGTATATAGGTGGTGTTATATCTTGCCCCTCCTGCATTGTAATCCCTGCCATTGGCAATACAGTCTTCAAGAAGCAGGGAGAGGAAAGGTACCGGAAGATGGTTGGCAAAAGTCTTTTCGATAACATTGTTGCCCCTCACCTTGATATCTGCAAAGTATTGAACCTGTTTTCTGAAAGCGTGCATCAGTTCATCAAAGGTTGCAAAGGTTGAGGGATCTCCCGTTTTGGGACCGATCTGCACCTTCGTTCTGGGATCAAACCCGTTATGAAGAGTGACCTCTATGATCTTCACCAGGTTAAAATAACCTGTCAGCCAGTAACACTCCGTCCCGAAAGCCCCTGTCTCAACGCATCCCGAAGCTCCTCCGTTACGTGCATCAACTATGCTTTTTCCCTGCCTGAGGAGTTCCTGGATTATTGCTTCAGTATTAAAACATGAGGGCTGCCCGAAACCGGTGCGAATAATATCAAGAGCCTTGTAAACAAATTTATCAGGATTCTTCCGGCTTATCTGTACCATGGAACTTGGCTGAAGTATGCGCATCTCCCTGATCACGTCAAGAAGAATATATGTCATCTCATTGACTGCATCAGTACCGTCCGGCTTTACTCCTCCCAGATTGATAAGACAGAAGTCGGTGTATGTATTGCTCTCCTGAGCAGTGACTCCCATTTTGGGCGGAGAAGGATGGTTATTGAACTTCACCCAGAAACATCCGAGGAGTTCCAGTGCATCATCAAGATCCAGTGTTCCCTTGTCTCTTTCACTTTGAAATACAGGCCACAGGTGCTGGTCAAGTCTGCCCGGATTAAATGAGTCCCAGGGGTTCAGTTCAGTCACCACTCCAAGATGGATGAACCAGTAGTGCTGAAGCATTTCATGAAACGTCTCCGGTGCATGAGCAGGCACTCGGCGGCATATGGCGGCCATCGTGTTAAGTTCTCCGCGGCGTATTTCGTCATTTTCCTCTGAAGCCATTTTATCCAGGGCTTCAGCATGCCGCCCGGCAAACATTATTATTGCATCGCAGGCAATATCCATCGCCTTGAGCTCCTCAACCCTGTCATAAGCGTCAGGATCATCAAAGAAATCAATCTTTCCCAGCGACTCCTTTATCTCATTCTTGAGATCGAGGAAGCCTGTACGGAACATTTTGTATCCGAGGACAGTATGACCCGGTGCCCTCTGCTCCTGAAATTCTGTGAATATACCCGCATTATATGCGCTGATCCATTCCGGCGTCATACGCTCCATAATACGATCGCGGTTACTGCGGCCTTCCCAGAACGGAATTATCTCCTCCTTGTATATTTTTTTTACCTCTGGTGACACTTTGAAGAATACCTTCTCCCTTCCGTCCAGTATTTCAAGGTCCCTGATCGAGTGAAGACTGATCTCCGGATAGGTGGGAGTAGCTTTTGGCGCCGGGCCTCTTTCTCCAACTATCAGTTCCCCCTCATTGATACAAATCTCCTTGTTTCTGAGAAGATACTCAAATGCACGCGCCCTGGTGACAGGCACAGACAGACCACGTGATTCATCTCCGGAATAAAACCGGGTTATAAGTACTGCCCTCTCTGCCGTAAGCGTCTCCACTGCATTAAGGCTCTGCTCCCTGAGCTTCAGCACTCTTTCCGTCATTTTCATATTATTGCTCTTTTTTGTAATCTGATGTCTCATCCGCCTTTCTTAATGCGGATACCTAAAGGTTTAAGTATATCAACATACTCTTCCAGATGACCGTTTGATATCTGATTGAATTCTGTCATTCGGTCTTCCAGGTTAAACCGGCGATATTTAGAACTGCCGGTCTTGTGGTAGGGTAATAGATTTATCTCCCTGATCCTTTTATCCTTTCGCTTATCAAGGAACTGTCTGAGTTGTTCCATGTACTCTGTATCAGCAGTAATACCGGGTATTACGGGGATCCTGACCTGAACTTCAGCGCCGGCATTGAGCAGCATATCGAAGTTAGAGAGGATCAGAACATTGCTGACGCCAGTAAATTTTTTATGAATAACAGGATCCAGATGTTTTATGTCAAAAAGGAAGAGATCTGTATATGGCATTATTGCCATTAATCTGTCAGCAGATGCATGACCGGCAGTATCTACAGTAGTGTGGAATCCGGCCTTCTTCATTTCTCTCAGGGTGTCCAGGAGGAACTCAAACTGCATCAGCGGTTCTCCGCCTGAAAAAGTAACACCACCGTCTGACTGTTCCATGAAGACCCTCTCCTTTTCAGCTTTTGCAACCAGCTCAGCCGGAGTGTACTCCCTGCCAACCACTTCCATTGTCCGGAATTCACGCTCCCCCACCCGGTCAATGCGCTCAACAGATACCTGCTCCGGAGCCTTGCCCTCGGGATTATGACACCACCAGCAGTCAAGCGGGCAACCCTTCATGAAGAATGAGACCCTGATTCCTGGGCCATCATGAATCGCGTAACGTTTTATACTGAATATCAAGCCTTTCATAACTTAATTGAGGTTTAATAAATACCGGAATCCGTGGGTAAGGCCGCTCAGCAGCCCCAAATGAAAGGCTAAATGTCATAGAACATAAGGCAATGATATAGCCTGCGTCCCAGACGATTCATCATAAACCTGTGTTCCAGTCCCTGTATCATGATACAATTAATGACGCAAGATATATATAAACTCTGAAAAGACAATAAATATGCAGTTGATTATCCAGTAAAACGTTTATTTGCGCCTTCGTAAGAGGCTGAATTTCTTTTAGTTAGAAATTCATTTTTTTGATTAACATAAATTTAACACAGAAACCATGCAGCAGAAGGGAGGTGTTCCGGTCTTTACAATGAGACAAAAATGGAATAGGACAGGTCCACTCCCAGTTCAAGATTTAGAAGAAATTTTAAGTATTAATTAAATCGGGTTAGTCATGAAAAGAATTATTTTGGCAGTTATGCTTCTTGCCTGTGTGGGCTCCTTATCATACGGCAAGAAAGTTGCAGAGGGAATGTCAAATTCACCTCTGGGAAAATACACGATCGAGGTTATGGATGAACCTCTGCTTCTCGCCGGTGAAGAGATGAAATGCTATGAGATCACCTATGAGAATTCTCCGATGACAGTAAAGGTTATTGTAGACAAGGAAAAGAAATGCAGGAACTTTCTTGTGGTTTCAGATGGATTGTCTGTAATGTACACATGCAACGGTGAGTATTTCGGAGTTAACAAAGTCGACAAAAAGTTTCTCAAAGAAGGTATTGCCACTGACGATGATGCACTTGACAGAGGTGACTATTTCCATCAGAAGCTTATTAAATGGGGCTACACCACTGAGGTTGATGCTGCTCGACTAATCGCATCTTATTATCCTGAGCTTATTAAAGAATAATAAGCCTGGAAAAGTTTTTTTCCTTCCTTTAGAGGCCGTCCGGCCTTCTACGATCAGGTTTTAGTTGCACTAAGGGTGTTTCATGTAAAAATGAGACACCCTTTTCTTTTATGATCCCTTTTATCTGATTCATTTATAGCTGATAATTGTCACAAAATAATCTTCCACCGCAAGTTATCTTTGGAATAATATGAAAAAGAAGATAAAGTTTAGCCTGGTCTACCGGGACATGTGGCAGAGTACGGGCAAGTATCAGCCCCGGATTGATCAGCTGAGGGCTGTGGCTCCCCACATAATAGAGATGGGATGTTTTGACCGTATAGAGACAAACGGCGGGGCTTTTGAGCAGGTACAGCTCATGTACGGGGAGAATCCGAATGAGGCGGTAAGAGAGTGGACTGCTCCCTTCAACAGGGCAGGCATTCAGACACACATGCTTGAGCGGGCTCTCAACGGTATCAGGATGTACCCTGTGCCTGCGGACGTCAGACGTCTTATGTACAAGGTGAAAAAAGCTCAGGGAGTTGATATATCACGTTCATTCTGCGGGCTTAATGACCACCGTAACCTTGAGCTCTCAGTAAGATATGCCCGCGAGGCTGGAATGATATCACAGGCTGCGCTTTCCATAACATATTCACCCGTCCATACTGCAGATTATTATATGGGCGTGGTTGACAGAGTCATTGAATACGGAGCTGATGAGATCTGCCTCAAAGATATGGCAGGTATTGGACGCCCTGCCATGCTTGGGGATCTTGTCAGGAAGATAAAAAAGAAATATCCCGGGATAACTGTTCAGTATCACGGGCATAGCGGCCCGGGAATGTCTGTTGCCTCTATGCTGGAGGTGGCACGTGCCGGCGCCGATTACCTTGACGTGGCAATGGAGCCTCTCAGCTGGGGCATGGTTCATCCTGACATCCTGGCCATACACTCCATAATGAAGGATGATGGGTTTGATGTTCCTGATATAAATATGGAAGCATACATGAAGGTGAGATCCCTGACTCAGGAATTTATTGATGATTTTCTTGGCTATTTCATTGACAGCCGTAACAAACAGATGACATCGCTGCTGATAGGTTCCGGTCTGCCGGGAGGGATGATGGGCAGTATGATGGCTGATCTGAAAGGTGTTCACCAGGGGATCAACAGTGCACTGTTAAGCCACAATAAGCCTGAGCTTTCAGAGGATGAACTGGTTGTGGAACTCTTCAGGGAGGTCGAACTTATCTGGCCCATGATGGGTTACCCTCCGCTGGTCACCCCTTTCAGCCAGTATGTCAAGAATGTTGCACTGATGAATATTGTTTCCCTGGTCAACGGGAAAGAGAGATTCTCAATGATCGATCCCAACACCTGGGATATGCTCCTGGGACGGGCAGGCAAGCTTCCGGGTCCCCTGGCCCCAAAACTGATTGAACTGGCAAAAAATGAAGGCAGGGAATTTTATGAAGGGACACCGCAGGACAACTATCCCGATGCTCTTGACACCTACAGAAAGGAGATGGAAGATAATAAATGGAGCCCGGGAAAAGATGACGAAGAACTTTTTGAACTGGCCATGCATGAGAGACAGTACCGCGATTACAGGTCAGGAATTGCCAGAACAAGATTCTTAAAAGAGGTGGAAGATAAGAAGGCGGAGATATTGAAATCAACCCCCGGAAGAGCAGCCAAAGAAAAATTGCTTTGCGCCCCTGATTCCGGCGTGGTATTTTTATATTCCGGAACAACATACACCTATACCGGTGATGAAGACATTATCTCTGAGGGTGAGAAAGTAACCATAGGAGAGATCCTCTTTTATATTATGATCAACAAAAC